>JAITEY010000056.1 GCA_031281815.1 Desulfovibrio sp.
AAGGGCAATAATGAGGAAAATAAAGCCAATACTCAGTCTTTAATAGATAAAATTACTTTTTATAGACTGCTATTGAAAAATCGATACAAAAATATTGAATTAATCAGCGTTTCCTTAGATGCGCCAGCCCTGCCAAGTCCCTGTAATTATCTTGACAGCCCGTGCATGTTTGGGGCATAGAACATGGGTTACGCAACGTATCGCGTAAAGAATGCCCCAAAATAACCCCAACTTACGGATGATTTATCCTGCGCTGTGATATTTTTTCCCTTTCATAGAAAGCCTCCTCGCCGCGTATACGGCTTACCGGCTCTCACAGGAAAATCCGCCGGTCGACCGGGACGGCATCCTGACCATGCACACGAAATAAAGGAACGCTATTGTTCCTGCAGTATGCGCTGCACGGCTTGGGCTATGGCCAGTTCCTCGTTGGTCGGTATGACCAGCACGGAAACTTTCGCTCCCTTGGGGCTTATGGCGCGCGGCTCGGACGAACGCACGGCATTGGCGGTCGGGTCCACAGCTATACCCAGACCTTCAAGTCCCGCGCAGACGGCGGCGCGGGTAATACCGTCGTTTTCGCCGATGCCGGCCGTGAACGCCAGGGCGTCCACGTTGCCCAGCGCGGCATAGTAGGCGCCGATGTATTTTTTGATGCTGTAGCAAAACATGTCGAGGGCCAACGCTGCCTTCTCGTTGCCTGCGGCGCAGGCGGCATGGATGTCGCGCATGTCGTTGAGGCCGCAAATGCCTTTCAGGCCGCTCTCGCGGTTGAGCATGGAGTCGATTTTCTCCGGTCCGGAGCCGGTCTGCGCGCATAGGTACGCCGGAACGGCCGGGTCTATGTCCCCGCAACGCGTGCCCATGATTACCCCGGCCAGGGGGGTCAGCCCCATGCTGGTGTCAACGCATTTGCCGGCGCGTACGGCACTGATCGAACACCCGTTGCCCAGGTGGCAGACGACGACATTGACGTCTTCGGGCGCTTTGCCGAGAAAGTCCGCAGCCTTGCGGGAAACGTAGCTGTGCGATGTGCCGTGAAAGCCGTAGCGGCGGACGCGGTACTGTTCGTAACATGCGTAGGGCAGGGCGTACATGTAGGCATGCGGGGGCATCGTTGCATGAAATTCGGTGTCGAAAACGGCGACGGAGGGGCAGTGGGGCAGGACTTTCATGACCACTTCAATGCCCTGAATACAGGCCGGGTTGTGCAGGGGCGCAAGAGGGGAAAGTTTACGAACGTTATCCAGCACTTCTTCAGTGACCAATGAGGACTTAGTGAACTCCTCGCCCCCCTGCACCACGCGGTGCCCGCAGGCTTTGATTTCCGTAAGGTCGCGCAACACACCGGCTTCAGGGTCGGTAAGCAGCGCGACGACCCGCATCATGCCCGCCGTGTGGTCGGGAAACGCGCCTTCCTCGCTTATTTTGCGCTCGCTGTCCGTGTCGGGATTCTTTTTATGAATGAGTCTGCCGGCGGTATCGCCGATGCGTTCCACCAGGCCGGAACAGAGCACGGTGTGCGTCTGCATATCCAGCAGTTGATATTTAAAGGAAGAGCTGCCGCAGTTGATGACCATGATTTTCATAAAATGTCCCTTTTCGCCGGATTGTTTTGTTTCATCAAGTGAGTGAAGACTGCGGGGAATGAATAACGGCACAGCATGTTCCGGCCGCTGAAGCAACGGTAACCGCAGGGGCCGCGCCTTTCTTCCCGCAAATACTCCCACTTCGTTCCGGGCAAAGCCCGAAAGCGCCCCTCAGATTTCCGATTGACTCCCGGCAAAGCCGGGAATACCTTGGCGGCGGCGGATGAAAAGCTGAATGTGCCGCGCCGCGCATCCGAAATACATTGTATCCGGTCGGCGCAGCATTGTTCCTTGCCGCAATCGTTACCCGGCCGGCTTCGCCCCGCCGGATGGGAGCCGGCCGACTGCCCCATCCCTAAAAGGAAAGAGACCGGAGCATGGTATTCCCGGCTTTGCCGGCAGTCAACCGGGAACCGTCAGGAAGACAAAAATTTCAGGTCATAAAGGAAATTTCGATGAATCCCTTTTTTTTGAGAAAACATTTCTCTGTTTTGCTCCTGATTCTCTGTCTGCTGCTGAGCGCTTCCATCGCGTTGCTGTCCTGCGGTCCTGTCCTCGGTGCGCAGTCCGGCGCCGACGAGGCCGCCGTGCGCGAGGCCGTGCGCCGGGAACTCCGGGAACACCCGGAACTGGTGCTGGATATCCTCAAAGAAAACAGTGAGACCGTTTTGGAAATAGCCCAGCAGGGCAACATGCTGCGCAGGCGCAAATCTCTGCTCGCCCAATGGGAACAGGACGTGAAACAGCGCAAAATCGTCAAACTCGACGACCGGTCTTTCCGCGGCAAAGCCGACGCCCCTATCACCATGGTCGTCTATTCCGACTTCACCTGCCCGTACTGCAGACAGGCTGAATACGACGTGAGCCGGCTCCTGCAGAAATACGACGGCAAACTCCGCGTGACCTTCAAAGCCCTGCCCAAGGACGACCCGGTTTCCGTCACGGCCGCGAAATTTGCTACGGCCGCCTTTCTTCTCGACCCCGTCAAAGGCTGGGAGTTTCACGACGCCCTGTTCAACGGCTCGGAACAGTACGAGCGCGAAGGCGAAGAGTTCATCAAAAAAACGGCTGAAAGCCTCGGCTACGATTTCAAAAAGCTCAAAAGCGAGGCAAACGCGCCGGCGGTACAGCAGCGCCTTGATTTCGACAGCAAGGAGGCCGACAACTTGGGCATTTCCGGTACCCCGCACTTTCTGATCAACGACCTCATGGTGCGCGGCGCCGTGGGCCGGGAACTCTTTGAGGAGGCCGTGGAAACGGCCTTGCGCCATGTCGGAAAACAGTAACCGGGACTTGACGTTCTCCGCGGCTTCACCTGTTGTTCGGACCTTGCCCATGTCCCCGACCATGCCTCTTTTCCGCCCTCTGTCCATGTCCCGTACTTCGACCGCGCCGTCTGCCCCGCATCCGGCGCAGTCTTTGCGCTTGTTGCCGGCTTTTCATATGCGGACCTTCGGTTGCCAGATGAATGCAGCCGAGTCGGCGCGCCTGGCCCGCATGCTGACGGCCGGCGGTTTTCGGGAAAGCACGTTTGAAGACGCCGGCATTTATATCCTCAACACCTGCGCCGTGCGCGACAAACCGGAACAGAAGGTCTATTCGGAACTGGGGCGCATTGCCGAATACTGCAAGGCTCACGGGAAAAAGGACGCCTTGGTCTGCGTCGGCGGTTGCGTCGCCCGCCGTGCGGGCGACAGGATTATGCAGCGCTTTCCACAGGTACGCCTGCTTTTCGGCGACGGCGTCGCCGGCGTAGCGGAAGCTCTGACCCGTCTGACGGAGGACCGGCGCCTGCGCATAAGCTTGTCGGAGTTCAGCGCAACCTACGAAGAATGCCCTGATCCTCTTTGCGACCCTGCGCAGCGGGACGCCTTCGCCGTGCCGCCTTCCGTATTCGTCGACATTATGCAGGGTTGCGACAATTTTTGCGCGTACTGTATAGTGCCCTTCACGCGCGGTAGACAAAAGTCGCGCAAGGCGGAAAACATACTCCGGGAATGTCGGACCCTGGTCGCGGGGGGAGCGCGCGAAATCACCCTGCTCGGGCAGAATGTCAACGCTTACGGCCTGGACGGCGGCGGGGGCGGCACGAGTTTCGCCGGGCTGTTGCGCGGGCTGTCGACGATTCCAGGCCTGCGGCGCCTGCGTTTCGTCACCTCCCACCCCAAAGACCTCGCCCCTGAAGTCGTCGAACAGTTCGGCGACAACCCCGTACTCTGCCCGCGCCTACACCTGCCGGTGCAGTCCGGTTCGGACGCGATACTCAAGGCCATGAAACGGCGCTACGATACGGCCGCCTATCTGGACCTCGTCGACCGACTCAGGACAGCGAGGCCGGACATAGCCCTGACCACGGACATGATAGTCGGCTTCCCGGGGGAAACAGACGCGGATTTTGAAGACAGCATGCGTTTGTTGGAAAGAGTGAGCTTTGCCTCCGCCTTTTCTTTTGTCTACTCGGACCGGCCGGGAACCCGAGCGGCCGGGCTGCCGGACAAAGTCGAGCGAAGCGCGGCCCTGGAACGACTTGCCCGTCTGCAGGCGTATCAGGACAAGGTGTCGCAAAGACTGCTGCAAACCCAGGTGGGAAGCGACTGCGTCGTCCTGCTGGAAGGCAGGAGCCGCATGCCGAAATTGTTGCAGGATTCAAACGGCAGTGCGGAAAACTTCGGGAGCGGTGCGTTTTCAGACGGCAGTGGAGAGGCTCCCCGCGCTTATTTTTCGCAGCTTCAGGGAGTCGTGTCTTCCGGCAACGGTGATGAGAGCGGCTGTGCGGGCAATTCAGGGAACGGTGTGCCGTCCGGAAGCGGAGGAGGGCACGCCGGAGCATCGTGGGTCGGTCGTACGCCGCACGGCTTCATCGTCAATGTTGTGCCTGAAGACGATTCGGACGCGCCTTTTACGCAAGGCGGGCTGCTCGGAGCCATGTTGCCCGTGCGTATCGAATCCGCGGCGCACCGTTCCCTGAAAGGCCGGCAGGCGGGACGACCGTGTTGAGCGCGGATGTCGGGGAAGCGCTGCTTGAGGTGCGGGATCTGCGTCTGGGCTTCAGGCGGGACGGCGCGCGCGAAGCAATCGGTTTGGCCGTGGACGGCATGGGCTTTTCCCTGGAGCGCGGCAAAACTCTCTGTCTGGTTGGGGAATCGGGTTGCGGCAAGAGTGTTGCCGCCCTGCATCTTCTGCGTCTTTTGTCCTCGCCTCCGGCCGAGATTCTCGGCGGCACCGTGCGTTTCAAGGGACAGGATTTGGGCACGCTGTCCGTAACGGAACTGAACCGCATACGCGGCGACCGGATTTGCATGATTTTTCAGGACCCCATGAGTTCCTTGAACCCGGTCATGCGCATAGGGGAGCAGATGGGCGAAGGGTTGCGCCTGCACAGGGGTTTGTCGGCGCGCGCGGCCGGGCGAGAGGTGGAAGCCGTGCTCAAGCGCGTGGGTATGGCGGACGCGGCCGCCGTTGCCCGCGAGTTTCCGCACCGCTTGAGCGGCGGCATGCGCCAGCGCGTGATGATCGGCATGGCCGTGCTTCCCGGCCCGGACCTGATAATCGCCGATGAAGCGACGACGGCTCTGGACGCCGTGACCGGCAAACGCATTCTGGACCTGCTGCGCTCGCTTACGGAAAGTTCCGGCGCGTCCCTGCTGTTCATTACGCACGACTTGGGCATCGTGGCGCGCATTGCCGACGACACGGCCGTCATGTACGCAGGGCGCATCGTGGAGTACGGGCCGACCGGCGCGTTGCTGTCGAAGCCCGTGCATCCCTATACCGTCGGACTGTTGCGTTCGAGCCCTGCGAATATCATGAGGAACCCGTCTCTTCCGCGCAGTTCTCCGGCCGGCTCAGAGCAGGGCGCCGCCGCGCCGTTCAGAGGACGTCGCCGTCGGCTCGCGGCCATACCGGGCTCGGTCCCCGGCATCTGGGACAGGCCGTCGGGTTGCGCCTTCCATCCCCGTTGCGCCTTTGCAACGCCGGGGTGCAGGAAAGAAGACCCTCCGCTCCGCGATGCGGGCGGCACATTCAGCCGTTGCGCGGCGGGCGCGCATTAGGGGGACAGACCATGACAGAGACACCTTTCCGATGCGGCCGAGTCGCCCTCATGGGGCCGCCCAATGCCGGTAAATCCACCTTGCTGAACAAGTATCTGGGCAGGAAACTGTCCATAGTGTCGCCTTTGCCCCAGACCACGCGCAACCGCATTACGGGTATTCTTTCCGACAAGGATGCGCAGGTGATTTTCACCGACACCCCCGGCATTCACCAACACATTCACCAGCAGCGCGGCGGAACGCACCGCCTCATGCTGCGCGCGGCCTGGGATGCGCTGGACGGCGCCGACGTGCTGGGCGTGATTCTGGATGCCGACTTGTACGCCCGCAAAGCGGAATTTCTCGAAAACGACTTGGTGCCGTTGCGTGTGCCGATCGCCGCCGAAACGCGACCTGTCTTTGTGATTGCCAACAAGGTCGACCTGCTCGGCGACAAATCCCGCCTTCTGCCGCTTCTGGGGCGCCTGCACGAGTTGTGGCCCGAAGCCGGCCTGTTTCCGGTTTCCGCCGTAGACGGGGAAGGGTTGTCCGGACTCCTGGCGGCGATCAAGCTCGCCCTGCCCGAAGGTCCACCCTGTTTTCCTGAAGATATGCTCTCCACATCTCCCCTGCGTTTCACGGCAGCGGAAATAGTGCGTGAAAAGCTTTTTCTCACGCTCAGGCAGGAATTGCCCTACTTCACGACAGTGGCCGTAGAAGCCTGGGAAGAGGACGATGAACGCGATGCAGTGGAAATTCACGCGGTGATAAATGTTGCCAAGAGTTCGCACAAGGCGATGGTCATCGGCCGCGCCGGGCGCAACATCAAGCAGACGGGGCAGGCCGCGCGCCTGGAAATTGCGCAGCTTCTCGGCCGGAAAACGCACCTGCGGCTGTGGGTCAAGGTGAGGGACAGCCGGGCGGACGAGGCGGACTTCCTGCGCAGTTTCGGGTTTGTGCCTGAAGCGGAGCTGTGAGGTGTCGGAATTGACGGATCGCTTCGACGCCCTGACGGAGCGTCTGCAAAGGGTTGTCCTGCGCGTCGGGCGCGCGCCCGGCAGCGTGACTCTGGCGGCGGTTTCCAAGACATACGGCGCGGCCGCCGTCGCGGAACTGGTTCGGCATCAACGTGCACGGCCCTCCGGCGTTCTTTGCGGAGAGCGGGCTATCTTCGGCGAGAGCTACATGCAGGAAGCGACGGCTAAAATGACGCAGGTCGCGGAACTGCTCGCGCGGAGTGACTCCGAGCCCGCAACGGCGGAACTGTGTCCTCTGCCGGGTTGGCATTTTATCGGCGGCCTGCAAAGTCGAAAGGCCAAGGACGCGGTAGGGCGCTTTGAACTGATACATTCGCTGGACTCCGTCAAACTCGCCGCCGCACTGCAAAAAGCCTGGGAGAAGCAGGCGGCGGCAATGCAGTCCCGTGCGGACGGCACGGAATTTGCTAAACAGGACGTGCTGGTACAGGTGAACGTGGGCCGGGAAGTGCAGAAATCGGGCGTGGACCCGGATGGGCTGGAAGACTTGTTGAACGCCGTAGCGCCGATGCACGCCCTGCGGGTCAGGGGTCTGATGTGTGTGCCGCCGGCGGCGCATGAAAGCGAAGCATCGCGGCCTTGGTTCATCCTGCTCAGGTGTTTGCGGGACGAAATGGAAAAACGCTGCGGCCTGACGTTGCCGGTGCTTTCCATGGGTATGTCCGATGATTTTGAGGAGGCCGTGGAAGAAGGCGCGACGCTGGTGCGCGTCGGCAGCCTGATTTTCGGCCCGAGGCAACGTCCCGGCGGCTGATTCGGCGCCGGAAAAAGATAGATCGGTGATTCCTCGATGAAACCTGCAATACCCCGTGCCGACGGGGTGGAGTTGGGGCATGGATCCTGCGACAATACTCGGCATGTTGGTTTCTTTCGGCATGATTGCCGTGGTGGTCGCCGCCGACGGCGACTTCATGCTGTTCGTCAATGTTCCTTCCATGCTGATTGTATTCGGGGGCACCTTCGGCGCCCTGCTGACCAATTACCCGATGAGCGCCGTACTCTCCATCGGCGGATTGGTGCGGAAAATGCTGACCGGCACAATGCCCGCCGCGGAAGACGTCATCGAAACGTTCATGGAGTATGCGGGCCGGGCGAGGCGTGACGGGTTGCTCAGCCTGGAAGAAAGCATCCCGCGCATTGAGGACGCCTATCTGCGCAGGGGGCTTCAACTTGCCGTCGACGGTCTGGAGCCGGAAGTCATCCAGAGCATCATGGAAACGGAGATGTACAACACCGAGGCTCGTCATGAAACCGGCATTGCCATGGCGTCTTCCCTTGCTGCTTACGCTCCTGCCGTAGGCATGATGGGCACGGTGATAGGTCTGGTACAGATGCTTAAAAATATGGACGACCCGAGGTCCATCGGGCCGTCCATGGCAGTGGCTCTGATCACGACTTTTTACGGCTCCATTCTGGCAAATTTCATCTTTTTGCCCATGGTCGGCAAACTTCGGCACCGTTCCAAAGAAGAACTTACCATCATGGAAATGCAGATGGAAGGCGTGTTGGGCATCGCCCGCGGTGAAAACCCGCGCGTGATCATGGAAAAGCTCTGCGGTTTTCAGCCGCCGGGCAAGCGCAGGGTGATGCGATGAGACGGGCGGGTCGCAAGACCGGGGCGCCCGCCGCGCCGTTGTCAAGGAATGTTGCGGGCTTTGCCCGGAGCGGCAGAGAGGGGATTGCCGGGAGCTCACGCTCGTCTTCGTGGCTTGTCATCTACGCCGATGTCGTCACCCTGCTGTTTACTTTTTTTGTCCTGCTTATTTCCCTGTCCGTGATAGACGCGCGGTCCAGATCGGCCGCTCTCGGCTCGGTGTCCGCGACCTTCGGCAAAGCCGGCGCGGAAGCGGGCGGGCCGGCCCTTCCGTCGGAAGCGGTCGCTGAGAATGCGTCCGATACGGCTTCTCTCTATGCGCTGATCGCAGGCGATACGGGCAACGAATTGGATTTTCAGGAAAATAGTTCCGTTCAGATTTTTTCCGTCAGCGCCGACGCCCTGTTTTTACCCGATGACCCGGTTCACGAAATCGGCACCGGAGTTGCGTCCCCGGCGGAGTTTCCCCTGGAGCGATCCTTGACCAAGCCGGGGTACGACCTGAGCCCGCGCGGCCGCGAACTGCTGAATGCGGTGTTCCCCCATCTCCTGCGCGCCGGATACCCCGTACTTGTCGCAGGCCACAGTACGTCGCGGCGCGATGAGGAGGGCGAAACCTATATCGCCGACCCCGACAACAAGAGCGCGGATCTTACCTGGCTGCTGTCCTTTCGCCGTGCCTTGGCGGTATACAGGCGGCTGACGGAACTGGGCATGCCGCGGGAAAGACTCGGCATGGCGGCTTACGGGAGTTCGCGCCCCCGTTTTTCTGAAAACAGCCCTGAAGGACGGCGGAAAAACCGCCGCGTCGAACTCGTCCTGGACGGGCGCGACAAAGACTACCTGAACAGGCTGGAAACCCTGCAGGAAAAAGACGAAATCAAACGGGAATTGTATTACAGGGGCTTCAGATTTGATCTCGGCATGCCCGGCGACGCTTCCGGCGACATGCGCGGAGAGGGGCAATGACAAGACGGCGCGTTGCACACAGAGAGTTCCCGGCGGAACCCGGTCCCTGGTTGCCGACCTTTTCGGACATGATGACCCTGCTTTTGGCTTTTTTCGTCCTTTTGCTCAGCATGTCCGGTCTCGACGGCGCGGCGCTGGCCCGCATCAGCGCCTGGATGCGCGACCCGGCTGCGGGAGGCGGGGTATACGGCGGAAATGCGGACACACTCGTCGCAGGCATCGTCAAAGCGCCGTCCGATCCGGCCGGGTACAGGGCCTTGATGGCCGCCGCAGGCGCCGGCCTGCCGTCCGACCTCACCCGCGATGCTGTCGCAGGCGCAGGCGGTGCTGTTTTTGAGCATCGTGAGGGTGTGGTCATAGTTTTGACGGATACGCTGCTTTTTCGACCCGGTTCGCTATTTTTGGAGCCGTCGGGCAAAGCGTTGCTTGATGCCCTCACTCCTGCTATTAAAGCCCTCGACGCTGAAGTGAACATAAGCGGACATACGGATTCCGGCCCCACGCAAGGGATGTCGGATCCGGAATATCTTTACGAGTTGTCGTGGTTCAGGGCGGCAGCCGCGTTGGAACACTTCCTGCAAGAGGGAGTGCGGGCGGAGCGGTTTTCCGTGAGCGGTTACGGCCCGGACAAGGCCTTGTATCCTAATGACACGCCCGAGGGCAGACGGAAAAACCGCCGGCTTGAGATACTTGTAAAGACGGCGCCGCGAGCGGCTTCCTACAGTTGAGGCCGTCCGGCGAAGGAAAGGATTATGGCGGGCGAAGCGGATCCTCCGAAAAAAAAGAGCAAAGTCAAGCTGCTCATCATACTGCTCTTCCTGTTGCTGATTATGGGCGGCGGCGGGGCAGCCGCCTGGTTTTTGCTGGGCGACCGGATCAAGCCCATGGTCGAGGGCGTTCTGAACAAGGTGCAGGGCACGGAGCAGGCTGAGAGTGTGCAGGCCGATGCACCGTCCCAGCCCGGTCGCACAGTGCCTTTGCCCGTGTTTGCCACCAATCTGGCCGACCCTATGGGCCGGCGTCTCATACGCCTGAAGATAGAGCTTGAAGTATCGGACCCCAAAGTCAGGGAGGAAGTGGAGCGCAACGCGGCGCGCGTCCGCGAAGCGGTGTTGCTGTTGTTGTCGTCCAAAACCTACGCGGACATATCCGCGCCGGAAAACAAAGTTCTTTTGAAAAGCGAGATCACGGAGCGCCTGAATACCGTCCTGGGCAGGGGCAAGGTTATTCAGATTTTTATCACGGAACTTATCGTGCCGTAAGCGTCCGGGCGGCGGCAAGCTCCGCCCGGGCCTGCGCGCGATGCACTGTATCTTCTGCCGAAAGAGGAAGCCGCCATGGCCGATCAAGACCAAGACGCCCTGGCCGCCGAATGGGCGGCATCGCTGGGCGCGGACGACGAAGAAAACGGAAACGCGGACGCCGGCGCGAAAGCCTCCGCCGATGCGGGCGGTGATTCCGACGACGATGCTCTGGCCGCCGAATGGGCCGCGGCGCTGGCCGCCGACGAGCAGGCCGGGCTGAAAAAAGAGAAGGAGCAGACCGCGTTGGCCGCCCAAGCCAAGGTTATGGATTTCAAGGATTTGACCGACGAGGCCAAAACTCCGCGTCAAGATACGGGCAGGCGTGACCTGGATTTTATTCTGGACATCCCGTTGGATGTGTCGGCGGAACTCGGGCGCGCCCGCCTGCTGATCAACGAACTGCTCCAACTCGGCCAGGGATCGGTGGTGGAACTGAACAAGCTTGCGGGCGAACCCCTGGAGGTTTACGTCAACGGGAAAATCGTAGCCCGCGGCGAGGCCGTGGTCATCAACGAAAAATTCGGCATCCGGCTGACGGACATCATCAGTCCCATGGAGCGGGTTAAGCAACTGGGGTAGGGGATGCAAACGGCTGCGCAGAGCGCAACGGCGCCCGTCGCACGCTCAGCGGCGGAAGCGGCGTGGTCGTGGAGCGGCTATTTCGAGGCCTTGGCCTTGATCTGTTTCCTGCTGGCCCTGCTCTGGCTGCTTACGCGTTTTCTCGTCAAACGGGGCGGCGCTCCGGGACTGCTTGCTTCCGGGCGCGGCCTGTATGTGGAAAGCCGATTGTCCCTAGGGCCGAAAAAATGGATTCTCCTGCTGCGCTGCCTGGACAGGCGGCTGCTCATCGGCGTGACGGACCACGCTGTAACCGTACTGGCCGAACTGGAAGCGGAGAACGGCGCCGTGCCGGAACCGGCCGGGTGTTCCGGCAGGTCCGGCAGCGATGGAATATTGAAGGGCGCGCTTGGGGATACCCGCCTGTTCGCGTGTCTTCTGAAGAAAGCGGGCGGACAGTCGGATGTTTGATGCAGAGTACGCATCGATATTGCGTCCGGGCAGTGTGAATTTACCGGTTGCGTTGGAAGCGCGCTCCCGCCTTGCCTCCCGAAAAGCGGCGCGCGGCGGAGCTTTCGCCGATGACGTTTTCCGCTTCCCGACAACGCGGACGGCGACTGTTTCCCGCAACCGGCGAGAGAGCGGCCGGATAAAAACGCCGGCCGGAGGCATAACGCGTTATCTGTCGCTCTTCGCCGTGTTTTTTGCGGCAGCAGTTCCCGTGCTTTTTCTGCCGGGTACGGCGCAGGCTGCGCAGGCTCCGAACATACCCGGCATGCAGTTGACCCTTTCCGGCGGCTCGATGGAACCGCGCGACGTCGCGCTGGGCCTGGAAATCCTTTTCCTGCTCACGGTCCTGTCTCTGGCGCCGGCCATAGTGCTGACCATAACCAGTTTTACCCGCATTATTGTCGTCTTTCACTTTGTGCGTCAGGCGCTCGGCGTACAGCAGCTTCCGCCCAACCAGGTGCTGGTGAGTCTGGCCATTTTTATGAGCGCGGCCATCATGTTCCCTGTCGGCAAGGCCGTCAACGACACAGCCCTGCAACCCTACCTTGAAGAACGCATGGATTTTGCCGAGGCTCTGAGCAACGCGGAAAAACCGATACGTGAATTTATGTATAAACACACACGTGAGAAGGATTTATCCATATTTTACAGTATAACACGGATGGAACACCCGGCGACACGGGATGACGTACCGCTCATGTCCCTGGCGGCAGCTTTCATGATCAGTGAATTGAAAACGGGATTTATCATAGGTTTTCTGATTTACATACCTTTTTTGATTCTGGATATGGTGATATCCAGTATTCTGCTGGCTATGGGCATGATGATGCTGCCGCCGATGATGGTTTCCATGCCGTTCAAGCTTTTGTTATTCGTTATGGTAGACGGCTGGACGTTGCTGGTCGGTTCTCTGGTGAACAGTTTCGCCGTGTGATGCGAAATATTTTCGTAAAGGGTATGAGGAAAGCATGTCGCCGGAATTCGTCACCGGTTTTGCCCGGGAGGCCATTGAACTGACGCTTATGATTTCTTTGCCCCTGCTTGGGGTAGGTCTGGGTGTCGGCCTTGTGGTAAGCATCATTCAGGCTGCCACGCAGATACAGGAGGCTACGCTTTCTTTTATCCCCAAGATTCTATCCATGTTTCTGGCCCTGCTGGTCAGCTTTCCCTGGATTATGGACAAGTTGGTGACCTACACGCGGGAAATTTTTATGAATCTGCCGATGTACATCCGCATGGGCGGGTGATGAATTTTTTGTCGATTTTGGGCATAGCCGTTGCTCTTGCCGCGGATGCCTTCGCTGTGTCGCTTGCGACCGGCATCAGCAGGCAAAGGGTGGGGTTGCCGCTTATGTTGCGCATGGCCTGCGTGTTCGGCGGCTTCCAATTTTTTATGCCTGTGCTGGGCTGGATAATGGGAGCGCAGGCGCTTACCCTTATCGGCGGCGTCGATCATTGGGTAGCGTTCGGCCTTTTGGCTTTTGTCGGCGTCAAGATGATTCGGGAAGGACTGACCGGCAGAGGCAAAGCCGGAGGCTCGGAGATTGCTTCAGACTCTGCATCTGCGGGACATGCCGATACTTCGCACCCTGCGTCTGAGGGGCGCGCCGGTGCTTCGGACCCGGCATCGGCCGGCGGGTTGTTGCTGCTGGGTGTGGCGACCAGCTTGGACGCGTTGGCTGTCGGCCTTTCGCTGGCCGTGTTGCGGACGGATATATGGTTTCCGGCGGCAGTCATCGGCATTGTCTGTTTTTTCTTTACCTGCGCGGGCGTATCCATAGGAAGCCGTCTGCGATGTATGCCCGGCTTCCGCTCCCTCGGGAGCGGAGCCAACGTCATGGGTGGATTGGTCTTACTTGCCGTCGGTATAAAAATTCTGTACGAGCACGGGGTTTTCGGCAATTAAGGAAATACGATGAAAAAACGTGTGCTTGTTGTCGGCGGGGCAGGATATATAGGCTCGCATGCGGCCATGGCACTGGATGCGGCCGGCTACGACGTCCTTGTCTTCGACAATCTTTCCACGGGGCATGCGGAATTTTTGCGCTTCGGCCGTTTTGTCGAGGGGGATCTGACCGACAGGGCGGTCCTGGACAGGGTTTTTGCGGGCGGCGATATCCATGCGGTCATGCACTTTGCCGCCTTTATCAATGTCGGTGAATCCACGAGCGACCCCGCAAAATACTATCGGAACAATCTGGCCTCGACCTTGAATCTTCTGGAAGCGGTTCGCGAGCACGGCGTGGACAACTTCATTTTTTCCTCCACCTGCGCGACTTACGGCACACCGCTCAGTTTGCCGTTGCGTGAGGATCACCCGCAGGATCCCATCAATCCTTACGGCCGGGCCAAGCTGGCCGTGGAATGGATGCTGCGCGATTTTGCCTCGGCTTACGGCCTTCAATACTGCATCATGCGTTATTTCAACGCGGCGGGTGCGGCGCCGATGCACCTCGACGCCCGCATAGGTGAATGGCATGAACCGGAAACGCATCTGATTCCGCTGCTGTTGCGGGCCGCGTTGCGCCCCGGCGGCGAGGCGGAGATTTTCGGCACGGATTACGCGACCAGGGACGGCACCTGTATCAGGGATTATATTCATGTTTGTGATCTGGCAGATGCGCATGTTCTGGCCATGGAGCGTCTGGCGGCCGGAGAGCCGGGCACGGCGCTCAACCTCGGCAACGGGCGCGGCTTTACGGTACTGGAACTTGTCGAGTGCGTACGGGAAGTTACGGGTCTGCCGGTGCGGGTGCGGCATAGTCAGCGCCGTCCCGGCGATGCGGAAGCCTTGGTCGGCGATGCGTCCAGAGCGATATCCGAACTAGGATGGAAACCGAGATTTGCAGATATTAAAGCTATTGTGCGCAGTGCTTACGACTGGGAAAAACAGTTGCAGATGATGAGGCGTACTACAATTCCAAAAGTATATTCTTTTGATCCGGAATTGTAATGAGAAGCAAAATGCTGAAGGTAGAGCCATGCGGGGAACATCAAAAGAGAGGCTGGCGGAAAAAATTGCCTGTTTCGGCAACTTCGGCGCCGACGAGCGGGGCGGTATCACGCGACTGTCCCTGTCGCCGGCGGTCCTTGAAGCGTGCGCCGAATTCCGCCGCCGTTGCGCGGACCTCGGTCTGGCCGTGCGTTGCGACGATATGGGCAACATCTATGCCGTAAAGCCGGGCAAGAAACACCTGCCCGGCCCGGCAATGGGCTCGCATATTGATTCCGTGGCCAACGGCGGCAACTACGACGGCATGCTCGGGGTGCTGGCGGCTCTGGAAGTCTTGGAAACCATGGTCCGGGACGGCATTTCCACGCGCCGGCCGGTGAGCGCCGTAATCTGGACCAACGAAGAAGGCGTGCGTTTTCCCCCTGCCATGATGTCATCCGGAGTACTGACCGGCAAGTTCGACAAGACCGCCGCGCTGGCCGTGCGGGACGCGGACGGGGTGAGCTTCGGCGAGGCGTTGTCCGCAGCTGGCAGGCAGGGAGATGCAGCGGCGCGGCTCACTCCCGAAACCTGCATGGCCTATCTTGAACTCCATATCGAGCAGGGGCCGGTTTTGTACGAATCCGGGGAAAGCATCGGCGTGGTGCAGGGCGTCGTCGGGATGTGCAACTACACCATAAGTGTCTTCGGACAGGCGGGCCATGCCGGGAGTACCCC
>JAITEY010000077.1 GCA_031281815.1 Desulfovibrio sp.
CCCTGTCCGTTGCGCAACACATGGCGTCAATCCTCCGGGTGGATTCAGCCCGCTCACGACGATGCGAGCCACGGCTCCGGATTAATGGCTTTTTGCTTAAAACGCAATTCAAAATACAGACCGGGGCCGTTTATCGCCGGATAATACCCGGCCGTGCCGACCTGCTGCCGCTCCTGCACTTCCTGGCCGACCTTCAGCGGACAATCGCCGAGAAAGGCGTACAGGGTATAGTATTCTGTGCCGTGCTGCACAATGAGTACCGTGCCGAAGCCGCGCAGAACGTCGTTATGTACCACTTTGCCTCCGGCCACGGCCCGCACCGCGGCTTTTTCCGCCGCTGCAAAGCCCAACCCGCGCGAGGCGGGCTCGGCATCGGGGTGAAAACCGACTTTGACGCTGCCGTTGACGGGTCTGGGCAGACGCCCTTTCATGGCGGGCAAGTCGCCGCCCGAGCGGCGGGAAATTTCAAAATTCAGACTGCTTATCAGCTTGACGGCAGCGTTGAGTTCACTCTCGGCATCGCCGCGTCTGCGCCGAATGTCGGCCAAGCGCTTATCGTAAGCCAGACGCGCCTTGAGCAGTTTGCCTTTTTCCGCGTTGACGGCTGCCAGCCTGCGCTGCATTTCGCCGGAAAGCTTTTCACGCCTGCCCACGGTAGCGGCCAGCTTTATTTCTCCGGCGTCGAGTTCCTTGCGGTACTGTTCAAGTGCGGCGTAAAGCTCTTCGGACCAAGCGAAATCGCGCTCGTCGTCCGCCTGTTCCCTATCCGGCGCGTTGCCTCCGACCGCCCTGCGCCGGTCGATTTCCCAGAGCAGACGCAACGTCCGGGCCAGAGCAGCCTCGGTCTTTTGTTGTTCGGCCAGCAGACGTTCGAAGTCCAGGCGGGCTTTTTCGCCCGCCGTGCCCAGTTCCAGCATCTTGCCGCGTTCGGAGGCCAGATTGCTTTCCAGCGTCAGAATACGCTTTTCCGCCGCCGCGAGGTCCGCGTTGAGTTTACGTTCCTCAGCGGTCATGCGTTGCAGGCTCTGTTTGCGTACTTCTGCGTATTTCTGTTCCTCGGCCAGATCTTTCCGAAGTTGTTCCAGACTCTTCGAAGCGGGCGCGGTGCGGCCGGGCGGGGCTGAAGCACAAAGCAGAACGGCCGCGCAGACGAGCGCATAGAAGAGCTGAGAGACTGTCGAGTTTTGCCCGCAACGGCTCGGCGTATGTCGCCTCCCGGCAGGGGTGAAGGTGATGCGGAATTCACTCGATATCATGCCGGCAATACCCTTCTCTTCCTCCTGAATAAGCGGGGTTGACGGTAAAGCGGAAGTCACTCGACGTCATTGTCCAGAAAGCTCCCCAACGGGCATTGCCGGCACAGCGGGCCTGTTTTTTTGCAGAAGGTGTTTCCGGTGCGCACGATGAGCGCGTGATATTCGTTGTACAGGGGCGTGTCGGCAGGAAGTGCGTCCATGAAAAATTCCCGTATCTCGTCATAAGGCATATCGGCCGGGAAAAAGCCGTGTCTGCTGAAAATGCGCCGGGTATAGGCGTCGACGACAAAGGTCGGCATATTGAGGGCATACAGCAATACCGAATCGGCCGTTTCCTCGCCTATGCCGCGTACGGCGAGCAGGTCGTCCCGCAGGGAATCAAGGTCGCAGGCGCGCAGACACTCCAGACCGACTTTGTCCCGGCTTTGCTCCCACCCGTCGCGGGAGCGCAAAAAATCCAGCAGTCCGCGCAGGCGCGCGGCCTTTATGCGGTAGAAGCCGGAGGGGCGGATCAGTTCCGCCAGTTCGGCCTCCGGCAGGGCGCTCATGGCGTCCGGCTCCAGGGCGCCGGCTTCCCCGAGCCGGGCGATGGCCTTTTCGACATTGCGCCAGGCCGTATTCTGGGTGAGGACGGCGCCGACGGCGATTTCAAAGGGTGAGTCTCCCGGCCACCAGCGGCAGGGGCCGAAGTGCGCGGATGCGGCGTCATAAAGACGCATCAGGGCTTCGGCGCGCGGCGTCCGCCCCCGCCGGGGGCCGACGCCGGAGCGCGATGATTCCGCCCCGGCCGCCGTCGGCGTCAAGGGCGTATCCGCGCTGCGCCGGGGGCGTCCCGGAAGAGAACTGCGGGAATCACCTCGCGCCGCGTTGCGTCGAGGGCGACCCGAAAGAGGACCGCTGAGGTCACCTTCCGTCGCGTCTCTTTCAAAGACCAAAGCAACCCATTCTTCGCGCGCGAGGCGGCGGGCTTCGGGGAAACCGCAAGCTTCGTATGCGGCGGCTACGGCATCGGCCTGCGTATCCAGAATACCGGAGAGCACGAGCAGGGGCTTGCCGCCTGTATCCGTAGTAAATCCTGCCAGTTGCGGTGCCATGTCCGTGAGCGGACCGGCCAGGATATTGGCCATGACCAAATCGTAGGCACCCTCGGCCGCTTCCAAGCTTCCGAGGCGCAGACGCAGGCATTCGGGGGCAAGGCCGTTCCCGTCGCGGTTTTCCAGTGCGTTTTCCACAGCTTCGGGGTCCGTGTCCAGTCCGTCGCCGCACAGCCCGAGTTTGGCGGCCGCTATGCCCAGAATGCCGGAACCTGTGCCGAGGTCGAGAAAACGCGCCCCGGCCCGGACAAGCCCGCGTTCGTAACTATCCGAGAGGGCTTCCAGGCACAGGGCCGTGCTGGCGTGATGGCCGGTCCCGAAGGCCGTTTTCGGTTTGATTACGACAGGGATGCGTTGCGTTCGCGTTTCCCGCATCCAGGGGGCGAGTACCAAAAAATGTCTGCCGCAGGCCACAGGCGTGAAGAATTCCTTCCAGGCCTCGGTCCAGTTCTCTTCTTCAACCCTGTCGGCGCTTACGCGGGCGGCGGGCAACAGGGCGCGCAACTCCGCTTCAAAGGCCGCGCGGACTTCGGGCGCTCCGATATAGGCGACGCGGCTCGGCGCAACGCCGTCCGGCCCTTCTTCCCAGCCGTGGGCAAAGTGCCGGGCCAGCACGGCGTCAAGCAGGTGTACATCGCCCTCCGCGCTTCCGTCGGGCAGAACTATGTCCAGCCTGGTCAGGAATCCCACGTTTCAATCCGCATCAGGTTCCGTCCGCCGGCCGGCTCCGCCTCGGCGGACAGGCACCGGAAAGGAGACGGGGCGCTCAGTGGCCGCAGCAGGAGGCGCACCCCGAGGAGCAGCCGCCTTCGCCCGTTTCCAGTTCCGATTCGACCATGAAGCCCATGTCGGAAAAGTCCACTTTGACGTTTTTGGCGGCGCTGTACAGGTCGTTGTTCATGCAGAAGGCGTAGCCGTCGGCGTTGAAAACGGTGTCCTTTTCGCCGGCGTCGTCCAGCGCCAGAGCCAGACGGGGACCGGAGCAGCCTCCGGGCGACAGGAAGACGCGGATGGGACTTTTATCTTTGCCGGCGAAGTAGGCATCCAGTTCTTCGCGGGCCGGGGCGGTAAGTTCGAACATGCAGTGCTCCGAAAAAAAGACGGGGCGCGTCCGGGCGCGGCCCCGGTGTTACGGGGAGTACGGACCCCGATTGTATCCGCGGGGCTTCCGGCTTCCGCGGTTGCATACCGTATTCTCCTATGCAATAATGACGGTCGGACGCTTTGTCAATGCGCGATGCGCAGGTGTCGTGAGCACACGGTATGACCGGAACAGGCAGCGCATGATATGCACGGCAGGCGCATACAGAGGATCAAATTATGACGGAAGGCATGGGAATGGCGGGAGTTGCGGCCGTTGTCCTGGTGTTCGGCGGACTTATCATGTTTCACGAACTGGGGCATTTCATCGCGGCCCGAGCTATGGGCATCGGGGTCAAAACTTTTTCCCTGGGCTTCGGCCCGGTTCTTTTTTCTTTTGTACGCGGCAAGACGGTGTGGCAGCTTGCCGCGCTTCCCCTCGGCGGCTTCGTTTCCCTGGTCGGCGAAACGGATTCTGCCGACATTCCTGAAGGGTTCAGAGAGAAGGAGAGTTTTGCCCTGCGCCCGGCGCGTGAGCGTTTTCTGGTCATCGCGGCCGGGCCGCTGTTCAATCTGCTGCTCGCCTGGCTGATCTGCTGGGGGCTTCTGTACGTCAACGGCCGCAATTTCATCCCCCCCGTGGTCGGCGGAATTATTGAGGGCGGCGCGGCGGCCTCCTCCCCCCTGCGGGTCGGCGACCGCATCCTGAATATCGACGGCACGGCCGTGCGCCGCTGGCTGGACATCGCCCCCCTTGTCCGGCAGGCCGGTGACCGTGATGTCGTGGTGACGGCGCAACGTCCGGACGGCAGTTCGGTGGTGTTTTCCCTGACTCCCCGCCCGTTGCCCGCCGCCGACTCGGAAGGCAAAGGCACGCGGCCGCTCGGCCTGGGCATCCGCGCGGCCGGCGAGATGGAGCACGAAGATGTTTCCTTCCTGCAATCCCTGCCGGGAGGGCTGACGGAAGCCGGCAACATGGCGGTTTACACCTGGAATGCCTTGACGGACATTGTATCGCGCCGGGTATCCTTCGACAATGTGGGCGGGCCCATACTGATCGCCCAAGCCATATACAAACAGGCGGATCGCGGCGCCGCCGACGTGCTGATGCTGGCCGCGCTGATCAGCGTGAACCTCGGCATCCTCAATCTTTTGCCCATACCCGTGCTGGACGGCGGGCACCTGCTGTTCCTGTCCGCCGAAATGGCGACGCGGCGCAAAGTACCCGAGCATATCCGGGAAAAGGCCGTGTTGGCCGGACTGGCGCTGCTTATCGCCCTTGTGGGAGTAGCCACCTTCAACGATCTCACACGCTGATGAGCGCACCCTTGAGCTTACCGTTAAGCAAGCCTTAGACATGCCCTTCAACGATCTCACACGCTGATGAGCGCACCCTACCCTCTGCTTATCATCAATACTGCGGAAGGACTTTTGCAGGTCGCGGTCGTTGCTGCGTCGGCGGGCGTCCCGCGACTTGAGGCTTGGGCCGAGCGCAGAGCCGAGTCGCGCGGCGCGGAACTGCTTGCTCCCCTTATTCTCGAAGCAGCGGCACATGCGGGTATTGCGCCGGCATCACTGCGAGGCACAGCCGCCGTGCGCGGCCCCGGAGGCTTTACCGGCCTGCGTCTGGCCGCGGCGACCGCCGCGGGCTTGGCGCGGGGAGCGGGTACGCTCACGGCCGGCCTGGAGTATCTGCCCCTGCTCGCCGCGAGCGCGATGTTGCGCGGCGTGCCGGCCGATGAACACCACGCGGGGGAGATGTGCGCGGCAGGCGGAGTTTCCGCTGTTCCCCCAACCGGAATTTCCACTGTTCCCCCAACCGGAGTTTCCGCTGTTCCCACAGGCAAAATTTCCGTTGTTCCCGCAAACGGAATTTCCACTGTTCCCACAGGCGGACCTGAGCATGCGCGCAGACTGTGGGTACTCGTCCATGCCCGGAAAACATTGCTGTACGCACAGGCCTTCGACGCGGGCGGGGATACCGCGCCGGACTGCGACATGCGCTTGCCGGCACCGGACGGGGATATCCTCCTCCTGACGCCGGAAGAAGCCGCGGCCCGAATCGCCGCGGAAGCACGGCAAGACGGACCTCGGCCGGAACTGCTCGGCAGCGGCGTCCGCAACCATCCGGCGATCTTTGCCGCACTCACGGAAGCTCCCGGTAAAACGGGACGCGCCGCGCCGGCGCTGTTGCTGCCGGCCGCATACGACAACCCCGCGCCCGAAGCGCTGCTGCGCGCCGCCGCATACGCGGAATGGTCGCGCGAGGACATCGTACCCCGGTACTTTCGCCCCCCGGATGCCGAAGAAAATCTGGCGGCCGTTGCGCGCGCCCTCGGCCTGGACCCGGAGGCCGCCAAAGCGCGCCTGGAACACCTGCGCGCCTCTCTACCGCAGGACTGAACAGGCACGCGGCACACGCAGATGCGGACGCCCGGAGGCGGATACGCCGGACCGGACGCAGTACGCGGCGTCCGCGCGGGTACGGACGCCGCGTACTGCGAGATTCATTCGGCCTTGGGTCAACTGCGTTGTCCGCGCGGGTATGGACGTTGCGCGCAATTATTGTTATGGAGCGTGAAATCACCCTACAAGGAGAAAGAGCTCATGAAAACATTGCGCCTCCTGTGCCTCGCGGCCGCGCTCCTGTGCCTCGCCGCAGGCACCCCGGCAGACGCGGCACGGCCCGCGATAAAGCGCGGAGATTATTTCATCACCGTACTCACCGGCCCGACCAGCGGCATATACTTCCCCATAGGCGGGGCTTTTTCCACCTTTCTGGGCAGCATAGGCTACCGGACGTCCGCGACGGCCACAGGCGCGACGGCGGAAAACATCAACGCCCTGCTGACGGGCCAAGGCGAAATGGCCGTAGCCATGGCCGACTCGGTCATCCAGGCGGTCGAATCCTTCGGCGCTTACGCGGGTAAAGAGCCCGCCGTCAAATTGCGCGCCATGATGGGACTTTGGCCCAACTTCTGTCAAATCGTGACCACCGCTGATTCAGGCATCAAGACCTTTGCCGACCTCAAAGGCAAACGGGTCGGGGTGGGCGCGCCGAACTCGGGCGTGGAACTCAACGCCCGCATGATGTTTGAGGCCCACGGCATGAGCTACAAAGACTGCCGTGTGGACTACCTCAGCTACGGCGAAGCCATAGACCAGATGAAAAACGGCCTCTGCGACGCCGCCTTCGTTACCTCCGGCCTCGGCAACGCCACCATCCGCGAACTGGGCACGACAAAAAAAATCGCCTTCGTGCCCGTGGAAGGCGAGGCATTGGACAAACTCATCGCCAAGTATCCCTTCTACATCAAGGCCACCATACCGGCCGACATCTACGGAGCCGAAAAGGATACCTCCACGGCCGCCGTCATGAACATCATGCTCGTGGACATCAAGCTGCCCGACGACGTGGTCTACGACCTGCTGGACAATATTTATTCCCCCAAGGGCCTGGATGCGATCCATGCCGCGCATTCCACGGCAAGGGCCAACATCAAGCCGGAAACGGCCCTGCGCGGCATAATCGGAACCTCCGTTCCCCTGCACGGCGGCGCGGTGAAGTATTATACCGACAAAGGGCTGCTCAAGTAAGCGATGCCTGCGGCAAAAGGCCGCACGGCCTTTTTCGAAAAGGCGGGCCGACTCCGGACGGCGCTCCTAATCCGCCTTGCGTCGCTCCCGGCCGCCTGCGTCGCGCTCCTGCCTGCGGCCGGCCGTGCGCCGCGCCGAAGCGTTCGGCCCGCGCCCCCGGTCATGTTCCGTCTTGCGTTGCTCCGGGTCGTTCGGTCCGCGCTCCCGGCGGCGCTTTCTCTTGCGTTCGTTCTGCCGGGACCGTGCGCGGCAGGCGGGTTCATGCTGCGCATCTACGAACGGCAAAGCGGCAAACTGTACGCCGAGGCCCCGGCCGAGGTGAACAGCCGTCTTTTTTTCGGCTGGATGCATTCTCAGGAACAGATTCCCTGGAACGAATATTACCATGTGGACGAGCAGGGCCGCCTTGTGCTTGACGCCGTCACCTTCCCCGCCTTCGGGGCGGGTATTCCCGAGAACGCCGGACGCGTCTGCTACGTGCGGGACGGTCTGATTCATATGGAGGAAATCGACAGGCCCTTTGAGGAACTGGACTGGCTCAATTCGCACACGGCAACGCGCGATATACGGATTGACGACAGACTTGTCGCCCGCGGCGCGGACCTGCCCGGGCACGCCCGAATGCGTCTGGTGATGGAGAAAGCGAAGACAAGCTCATTGTCACCCATACGGACGGCCCCGGCACATCCGGATGCGCCCGGTGATTGAGAAAGGAGAAGATTGATGGAGAATGTCGGGAAAAACGGCCCCGACCCGTCGCAGGATATTGCCGGGGAGGAAGTGTTCGATGCAACTATTGAAAGCGCAATGCACGGACAACTCAGCGAAAAGCAACAACATCTCCTAGAAGAACTGGACCGGGAAGCGCACGTCCGCAAGCCGAAACATCCCCTGTTCGCCCGACTCTTTACCTTCCTCTGCATCGCGGTAAGCCTGTATCATTTCATCACCGCCTTCCTCGGCACCCCTGTGATTCTGGAACACCGCTCCCTGCATGTCGCCATGATGCTGATTCTCGGCTTTCTCATGTATCCGTTCAGCAGCAGGAGCGACTATACAAAGCCCTCACTGTTCGACTGGGTGCTGGTCGCCGCCTCGGCGGTCGTGCCGCTCTATATCGGCATGGACTACCTCGGCGTGGTGGAGCGCGCGGGCAACCCCAACGTGTCCGACCTGATCGTCGCCACGCTGCTGGTGCTGCTGGTGCTTGAAGCCACGCGGCGTTCGGCCGGCATCGCTCTGCCCGTTCTCAGCCTGATTTTTATCGCTTACGGACTTTTCGGACGCGACCTGCCCGGCCTTTTCGGACACCGCGGCTACACCTGGATGCAGCTTTCCAACCATTTTTTCGCCAATACCGAAGGCATTTACGGCACCTCCGTCAGCGTGGCCGCGAGCTACATTTTTCTGTTCATCCTGTTCGGCGC
>JAITEY010000071.1 GCA_031281815.1 Desulfovibrio sp.
GCAGGCTGGCAGGTGGAAGATACCCCGACCGTCGAAGCCGTCGATCTCGACGAACTGGACGGCATTCTCGCCTCCGTGCTGGCCAAGGAATCCAGACACCACTTTATAGGCCGCGAAAGCGCCGACCGCTGCCGCAGGGTCGTCCACGCCGAAAGCGGCTCGCCGCGCGCCGCCCTGCGCACCTGGTCCGCCGTGGGCCGCTGCATGGGCGCGGACCTGCTCGTCGTTCCCCAAATCATGGAATACCGCAAACGCGACGGCAGCCCCATCGGCGTGGTGACCCCGGCCAGAGTGGTCTCCGACATCTTTATCGTGGACGTGCGCAACGAAACCCTGATCTCCCGCTCCCGTTTCGACGAAACCCAGTCCAGCCTCACCGGCAACCTGCTTGACACCGACAAATTCCTCAAGCGCGGGGCGCACTGGATCACAGCCGCAGAACTGGCCCGCGAGGGCATGGAAAAAGCCGTCAAGGAGTTGGGCCTGTGATCATCATCCCCGCACTGGACATCAAGGGAGGCAAATGCGTCCGTCTGCGCCGGGGCCGCGCTGAAGACGAAATCGTTTACGAAAACGACCCCCTCAACGTTGCCGTCAGTTGGCAGAAACGCGGCGCGAAACGCCTGCACCTCATCGACCTTGACGGCGCATTCGCCGGCGTCCCCGTCAACCGTGAACTGGTCACGGCCGTCTGCAACGCACTTTCCATCCCCGTGCAGATAGGCGGCGGCATCCGCACTCTGGAAACAGCGCAAGCCTATGCCGATGCCGGCGCGGACCGCATCATCATCGGTACCGCCGCCATGGAAAACCCCGCCCTTTTCGCCGAAATATGCACCTGTCTGCCGGGTAAAATCGGCGTGTCGCTTGATACCGAGGACGGACACATCCGCACAAAAGGCTGGATCAGCGACTCCGGCCTGACCATAGAGACCGTCATGCCCCGACTGTACGCCCAGGGCATCTCTTTTATCGTGCATACCGACATCAGCCGCGACGGCATGCGCAGCGGCCTCAACGTCGCCTTGCTCGAACAAATCGCCTATGCCGGCATAGTCCCGGTCATCGCCGCGGGCGGCGTGGACAACCTCGACGACATCAAACAACTGTACGAAATAAGCTTGAAATCCTCGCTGGAAGGCGTGATCAGCGGACGCGCCCTTTACGAGGGCTCCCTCAACTTTGAGGAGGCCGATGCCTGGCTGGCGGCACAGGATGCCGCGTAATTCCGACGGAGGAGAGGATGGCGGATCTGTCTTCTTACGCAACGCTGGGCTTACGTCCCATACCGGGGGACAACCCGGCCGGCAAAGATGCGCGCTATGAGCCGGAATATGCCGCTGTGCTCGAACAGATTGAAAAATTGAGTTTTGCCGGCCCCGGTCAGGCTGTTTCCTGGCCGGCCGTCGAAAAAAACGCAGCGATCGTCCTCACCGACCAGTCGAAAGACCTGCAGATCGCCGCCTACCTGGGTGTGGCGCTGTGGCAGAACAACGGTCCGGAAGGTATGCTCGTCGGCATCCGCATTCTGGCCGACCTGCTCGCAACCTATTGGGAAACGGCATGGCCGGCGCTCAAAAGGATGCGCGGCCGGGTCAATGCCGTCAACTGGTGGCACGAGCGCTCCTCCGCTTTTCTGAAGGACCGTGCGGCGCAAAGCGGCTTCGTTTCCGACGAACTGGTCAAAAAGCTTACGGACGAACTCGGCAGACTGGACGGCCTTATCGCCTCGCTCATGCCCGACGCGTTGTCGTTGCGAGACCTGACGAACGCCGCCCGGCAACTTTCCTCGCCGCAAACGCAAGCATCGCCCGACCCGGCCCCCGCCCCTGCGCAGCCTGCGGAACAAGTCCCCGCGCCTGATGCCGCAACGGGACAAGCGGCAACGGCGTCGACCGCCGCATCGCCCGGCACCGCTGCCGCCCCCTCGGGAGACCCGGCACACCTGCGCCGCAATTTCGTTGCGGCGGCTCTGGCCTATCTCCCGGCGGCCCGCCGCAAACAACCGTCCGACGCCTCATTATGGCAACTGTCGCGCCTTGTCGTGTGGGGAGCCGTCACCGCAATACCGGAATCCGACGACGGGCGTACCCAACTCCCCGCACCCGACATGGACGCCCTCGCCCAGGCACGCTTGCAACTGCAGGCAGGCAATGCCCTCGAAGCGGCTCTGGCTGCCGAGACCTTTTTCAGCACCGCGCCTTTTTGCCTGGACGCGCAGGAAGTCGTCTACAGCGCGCTTGCAACTCTCGGCCCGCAGTTCGCCGCAGTCGCGCAAAGCGTCCTCGACGCGGCCGTCGCGTTCATAACGCGCTTCCCCGGCGTGGAACAACTCTCGTTTTCAGACGGCACGCCCTTTGCCGCCCCGCAAACGCTCGACCGCCTGCGCACAACCGTCGCGGCGCGGAAGAGCCCAAACGCGGACAACGCGCCGACGTCAACCGGCGGCGATTGCGCAAACCTTTACACAGCCGCCAAAGCCCTGCCGGCGCAGAACAAACTCACGGAAGCCGTCGCCTCCCTCGACGCCGCCAAAGGACAATCCCCGGCGGTCAACCTGCGGCTGACGGTCCGTCAGGTGCGCCTGCTGTGCGAAGCCGGGAAAGCCGAGGCGGCCGGCATCCTGGCCGAAGCCGTACTCCGGGAAACAACCGGACGCGACCTTGAATCGTGGGATCCGGAAGCGGCCCTGGACGCGCTTCTCGCCGTGCGCGACGCCTTCTCCATGAACATGGGAGGGAAACACTCCGCCTTGGGACGCCTCGTGAAAGGTTCGGACGCGTCCGCATCCGAAACGCAATACGCGGAAACGCTGCGCGACGTGCGCTGCCGCATCGCCCGCCTGCGCCCGGCCTCGACATTGGAATAGCAACGGCGCTGTTGCCGGGTAACACCTGTTTTTATGCCTCCGGCGGCCGGGGCGCTGCCCCCCGACTCCGCCGGGGGAAATGATTTCCCCAGTCGGCCCTGCGCCGGCTCAGGCCGACTCCCCTCATTGGGGCTGACGCGAAAATTTATACGTTACACGGTACTATGCGAAGTTCGGTTTTCTCTTGTTGAGAAAGGCGTCCACCCCTTCGCGGGAGTCGGCGGAAACCATCCGTATGCCTTGGGCCATGGCTTCCATTTCCACCAGTTTATCCAGGCTCGTATCCATACTCATATTCAGCAGTTTTTTGGCAGTCCTGACGGCCTCCTTCGGCTGCCCGGCCAGAAAAGCGCTCATACTCCGGGCTTCTTCCTCCAGTTTGTCGTGCCCGACAACCGTGTTGACGATGCCCAGGCGATACGCTTCGGCGGCGTCGATATTCTTGCCGGAAAAAGCCAGTTCTTTCGCTTTCTGCAGTCCGACGGCCCTGGGCAGGAAATACAGCGCCGCCAGGTCGGGGATAAGGGCGATGTTGACGAAGGCAAGCCCGAACACGGCCTTGTCGGAAGACACGACAATGTCGCTGAGCAGGGCCAGGGAGAAACCCGCGCCGACGGCGAATCCGTTGACGGCGGCAATCACCGGTTTCGGCGTTTGCGTAAAGGCGCCTATCAGGGCTTGCGCCTTTCTGATGAAGGCTATGCTCCCCTCCAGATCCAGGGATGTGAAATAGGCGACGTCGCCGCCGGCGCAAAAGGCCCTGCCCGTGCCGGTCACGACCACGACCCGTACCCGGTCGTCCTGCGCCGCCCTGTCCATGGCCGCCGTCAACTCTTCCGCCAGTGTGACGTCGAGGGCGTTCAGCTTCCCGGGGACGTTGAGAGTGATTGTGGCCGTGCGGTTGTCGACGCCGTACAGAATGCTCTTGTACTCCGTTGTCATGTTCGCCTCCTTGGAGCGGACCAACATTGATTTTGTATGCCTCCGGTGTCGGCCTGAGCAGGCGCAAGGCCGAACATCGGAACATTGCAATGTTGATGTATATGCCTCCGGCGGCCGGGGGAAATGCTTTCCCCCGGACCCCCTCAATGCGGCATGTTGCCGCACAGCGCCGATCCGGAAGCGGTGTGAAAGCGCTTTTACCGTGTTCAACCGTTCAGAATGCGTTTGGCGGCTTCGTCCTGCTGCTCGGTTATGAAGGCTATGCCTGTTTCCCGCTCTGTTTCGCGGTTGCATGAAGCGATATCGTCGCGGCTGACGGCATCCGGCGTGAACTTGCGCGCGCCGGCCATGAACTGCTGCAGCCCGGCGCCGAGCTTGTCGAGCAGTGTCCACATGGCTATGGCGCCGTAAGGCACTTCGGCCATGACCGCTTTGCCGAGCTTGTCCTGCATGGCGTAGTACCCGGCAAAAATGCTTTCCGCCGTCGTGCCTATGTCGGACACGCTCTTGGGCAGACGATCCCAGTTGCCGAAGACCTTGCCGCGGGATTCGGGCTTGAGAGCGCCCTCAATGTTGGCGCCGAGGAAGCCGGGGATCATCACGGCGCGTCCCATGCAGACCAGCTTGGCATACGGCGCGCCGAGGGCAAGAGCCTTGAAGATGGCGCTCGACTTGGCGATTCCGCCGGCAAAAGCCGTGTCCGCCGGTTTAATGCCGCGTTCCGCGAGGATGCGGGCGTACTCGTAGGCTTTGGCATGCAGCAGGATGGAAGGAACGCCCCAGTGTTCCATCATGTCCCAGGGGCTCATGCCCGTGCCGCCCCCCGCGCCGTCGACGCTCAGCAGGTCGAGTTCGGCGTCGGCCGCCAGACGGACGGCCATGGCCAGGGCTTCCATGCCGTAGGCGCCCGTTTTCAGAGTAATGCGTTTGAAACCGACGGTGCGCAGGTAAGCGACGCTCTGCATGAATTCCTGCCGCACTTCTTCGTA
>JAITEY010000088.1 GCA_031281815.1 Desulfovibrio sp.
TGCGCCATGCCGTACCAGGCAGTCATAAAGGCGACCGGCACGGTGGCGGCCTGGGCGAAGGTCATGCCGGCCGGCTTGACGGCCACGGCGCCCGCATCCGTAATCGCGTCGGTACCGAAAGCGTCGGGGACGAAACCGAACACTTCATCGCCCGGCTTGAAACCGGATACGCCCTCGCCCGCCTCCTGAACCACACCCGAGCATTCCATGCCCAGTCCGGCTCCGGCAAAACCGTTTTCCAGGGCTTCCTCGGGCAGCAGGCCCTTGCTCCACATGACATCGCGAAAATTGAGCCCCACGGCCTTGACAGCTATGCACACCCGGCCCGGCCCGAGACGTTGCGGCAGGCTTTTCCGCCAGTACAGATTCTTCAGGCTCCCCGGCGTGTCGAACACAAGACGCGCGCCGCAAGGCTCCGCAAGCTCCCAGCCTTCCACGGCAGACACAAGACGCAGAGTACAACGCCCCCGGCCGGACAGCAGTATCTCCCTGTCTTCGGTCTTGTCCGACGAGTCGACAAGCTCCCGCGCAAGACAGGCGAGTTCCTCGGGAGATCCGCGCCAATCCAGCAGTTTTGTGCGCAAGGCGGGCATTTCGTTGACAAGGACGCGGCCGAAACCCCAGAGGGCGCCCTGAGACGGCAAGATTGTCGGGCCGGCAAAGTCGGCTGCCGGTCTGCTCGCTGCGCCGGCTTCCACGCCATTCGGCTCCGGACGAAACCCTGCCGTATGCATACCGTCCGCCGGAAACCCGCGTTCCTTGCGAGCTTCTTCCCCGCCCCGCTCCGGGCAAAGATACGCCGGCGTTCCGCGTTCCGCGCGGTCATCTACCCCGCTCGGTTGCGGACAAAGCTCCGCACTGTCCTTGCCCGCTGCAACAGCCCCTCCGGTGACAAGGGTCATCCCGGCCGGACGGCGCGAGACGTCCCAAGCCGCGGCAAAAGCCGCCGCGCTCGCCGGGCCGTACTCCAACGAAAGAGCGAATTCCTTTTCTTCCGGACGGATCACGGTATCGTAGCCCAGAAGGTTGACCAGTTCCAGAGGCTTGTCCGGCGACACCGCGTCCGAAAGCTCGCGCCAGGAGTCGGAGGACAGGGGATCGAACAGCGCGCCCGAGGACAACACGGAACTCCCCGCGTGCAATACCGGAGCCTGTACGCCGAGAACCTCAAGCTCTTCCCGCAACGCAATGCCGAGACGGCCGGAAGACGTATCCGTCCCACGCGCGGCGATGATAAATTCCGGCAACAGCCTACGCGGAGTCTTCCCGTTTTCTACGGACACCCCCTGTGGGGAGATCTCTCCGTTCGATTCCGGGCAGCTCCCGTTCCTGCGGGTCGGCGACGGCAAACTTGACGCAGCCGAGGTCCGTGCCGGGCAGCCGGAATCTTTTTCCGCCGCACCGCCTCCGTTTTTTCGCGCAAGGAGCAGAAAAGCCGGGCCGACGTCCCCGTCCGGGCCGTCCACTCGCATAATATCCGTAAATCCCGCTTCTTGAAGAGCCGTGCGCCATGCCTCGGGCGAATGCAGGCTGGATGCGTATCCCTGTTCTCCGGAAGCGGGTTTCCACCATTGCGGGTCGGCGCCGAAGGTCAAGTCCGTAAAAATGTCCGGCCGGTGTTCCAACAGGCAAAGGACACCGCCCGGCGCCAGAAGCTCGCGGCAGCGCTCCAGGGCGCGGAGCGCGTGCGGTGCGGCGTGCATGCGGAACGCGGCCGCAATGATATGCCTGCCGCCGTCGAGTTCCGGCCGATGGGCGGCAAGATCAATATGGACTGCCGACGCTTCCGGCACGGAGGTGAATATTTGTTTCAAGGCGTTGCTTTCCGTCTCGTCGCGTCCGGCGCACTCCAGGTGGATGTCTTTACCCCGAAGATACGGCACAAGTTCCCCGGCGAAGGCAGCAGGAGCGGCGGACAGCAGCAGTATGCGCACGACGCCGCCGGGTCTGCCGCAGGCCGACAAAGCCCTGATGCAGGCGTTGAGGGCGTCGATATACGGACGCAACGCCGGAGACATAGAAAAATATGCGGAAAACAGGGTATCGGGCAGAGACCGTACCGCCGCGCCGGAACGCAGAAAGTCTCCGGCCCTGCCGGTGACCCTCGCCAGAAGAACGCTCTCGGGCAGGTGTCCCGGCGCCCCGGCGACCGCCGTCCTCCACAGCGTATCCGCTGCAGGCACGTTCTCCGGGTACCGAAGTTCCCATCCGTCGCCGCATTCACGGGCCAGACCCGCCTCGACAAGGTGCCGCATGATGCGGAGCAGCCAGGCCTCCTGTTCCGGATCAAGCGCCCCTGAAACGCGCAACGCGTCTCCGGTAAAGAGGCTCTTGTCCTCAATCAGTCCGCGCACGGCTTCCTGGGCCTGTTTCAGGGCCGCGTAGCGCAGCAGACGGCGCTCGCGCGGTTCCGGCCGGCCGTTGCCTCCCTTGTTCCTTTCCCCAGGAAGTTCTTTTTGTTCTGAAGCGTTGAGGGCCGCGCCTGCCGCACGGCAGGCCGCCCGCGTGTCGCAGGAAAACGTGTCGCCCTCGCCCGTCGGGCATATCGGGGCGGGCACGGCCCTGACGTGAAAGACCGCCGGTGAGGCGTCCGCAGGCCTGTCGACTTTGCGGAAGCGGCATTGCTCAATCGACAGCAGTATCTTTCCGTCGGAATCCAGATAGTCCAGATCGGCCGTTGCCTGACGTTTGCCGACGCTGCGCAGGCGCGCGCGGACAAAGCGCGGCGCCCCGACCGCATACCGCGTGACGAGGGAGGCGGCCGAGGGGAGAAACAGCGCCCCGCGCGCGTGCTCTTGCCCTGCCTGCGGCTGCAGGGCGTGCGCGCCGCCGCCCGGCAGAAGCGGCAGCAAAGAGTGCAGTCCGCCGTCGATCAGCACCGGCGGCGTCCTCATGCCCGCGGCAGCCTCCGGTGCCGCGGGCAGCAACGCCGCCAGTACGGCGGGCGCGTCGTCTTCCCGACGCGTCCACACCGTTTCCAGAGTGCGGAACGATGGGCCGTAGGTAAATCCGCTCTTTGCCGCTTCGGCGTAGATGGTATCAGCAGGCGTCGCAACACCGAAGTCTGACGGGTCGGCAACGCGCACGCCGGCCTCGGGCGCCCGCGGCGCGCTGCGGGTTCGCGACGCCGCGCAGAGCGACCAGCGCTCGCCGCTCATGTAGGGACGGCTTTCAAGACGCAGGGCGCCGTCTTCCTCGTCTTCAGTAAGGCGCAGGCTCACCGCGCTTTCCGGGGAAAGGCGCAAAGGACGGTAGATGACCAGACGCTCCAGCGAGCGTTGTTCGTCCGGGTGCAGCATTTCGACGGCGGTGATGAACATTTCGACAATGCAGGCGGCCGGGAAAAGCAGCGCCCCGCCTATGCGGTGGTCCACAAGCCGGGGATGGTCGGCAAGCGTAAGAAGATTTTCAAAGCCCGGCGCCGAACGCGGCAGGCGCCGGCCCAGCAGGGGATGCGCGTTGGGAGCGGTGATGAATTCGCGGCATTCGGGCGTATCCGTCGTCCACAGGTATTCCTTATCCCAAGCGTATGACGGCAGGGGACTCCGGACGCAGGACGCGTGATGCAGGTCTTCCCTGCGCAGGGTCCAGCCTTTTTTCCAGGCCTCCCGCCACGCCGTCTCGACATGTTCTCCCTTGTGCCCGTTGCGTTGCATGGCAGGCTGCGTGAGAGCCGAAAGGCCGCTTTTCCCGATGCTTTCCTGTGTATACCCCAACAACACCGGATGCGGGCCTATCTCCAGAAAAATGCGGCAGCCTTTTGCCAGGGCGGACGCCACCGCATCGCCGAAGCAGACCCGGTTGCGCATATTTTTCCACCAGTAGGCCTTGCCGGGGCGCCGCACTTCGCCCTCGCCCGCCGTGGACAGAAAAGGCACGGCGGCCGTCCGCGGCCGGATATCCTTCAGGGCGGCAAGAAATTCATCCTTGAGGACATCAATGCGCCGCGTGTGGAACGGATACGGCAAATCAAGGAGTTTGGCGGCGATACCCTTTTTCTTCATTTGGAGTACGCAGGCGCGCACGGCGTCGGCCTCGCCGCCGATCGTAACCGACTTTTCGCTGTTGACGGCCGTGATTTCCACTTCGCCCCCGAACGGCGCGAGCAGTTCCTCAAGCGCGTTTTCCCCGGCGGCGGCCACGGCCATGTGTCCGGTATCGCGCAGACGGCTTTGCAGCAGACTGCGGAAATGCACAATCGTGCAGGCATCTTTCACGCTCAGGGCGCTCGCCGCGCAGGCGGCGGCAATTTCCCCGATACTGTGGCCGAACACGCAATCCGGCTGTATGCCTTTGGCCCGCAACGCCCGGACAAGCCCGGTCTGCACCGCGAAGAGCAGTGGCTGGCTTTCTTCGGTATGCGAAACGGCGTGGGGATACTTTTCCGGATTGAGCATGACGTCTATGAGGGAAACGTTGCGCAACGTTCCGAAACAAGCATCGATTTCCTCCAGAGCCTGCGCGAAGTCGGCGTTCTCGCGGACCAGCGCTCCGCCCATGCCCGGCCACTGACCGCCGTTGCCGGAAAACACGAAAGCTCCCAGGCAATTTTCGCCGACAGCCTCGCCGATTGAGTTCAGTCGCCCGGATTCACGGGCCGCTTGTCCGAACGCGCGCAGGCGATGTGCCGAATCCTGTGCGCCGCCGCGGCTGAAAACCGCCCGCAGGCGCTGATGGTCCCGACAAAGAGCCAACGTGCGCGCAATATCCGGGAGCTGCCCCTCGTCCGCCTGTTCCAGCCGGTCGGCCAGGGAGGCGGCAAAAGCGCGCAGACTTTTTTCGCTCCGCGCCGACAGGAACAGAGGCAGATCGTCGCCGGGGGCCGGAACACTCCGGCGCGTGCTTCGTTGCGGGGCCTTACGCAGGAGGACGTGGACATTGGCGCCGCCGAAGCCGAAGGAATTGAGTCCGACCAGCGCGCCGTCGCCGCGCAGGGGCAGGTCGAGCGCCTGTGTCGGAACGCGCAGATTGAGATCGGCGAAGTCGATATGCGGGTTGGGGACGGTGAAATGCAGGTTGGGAGGTATCCTGCCCTGTTGCAGCACCAGTACGGCTTTCAACAAACCGGCCGTACCCGAGGCCGGCTCAAGGTGGCCGATGTTGGTTTTCACGGAACCTACATACAGAGGACGCCGACCCTTAAGGGCTTTGCCGAGCACTTCCCCGACGGCGCGCGCCTCGACGGGATCACCGGCGGCCGTGCCGGTACCGTGGGCTTCTATATAAGCCACCTTGCTCTTGTCTATGCCGGGGTGCTCGTATATGCCGCGCAGCAATTCCGTCTGGGCCTTGAGGCCGGGCAGCGGCAGCCCCGTGGTGCGCCCGTCGGTGTTCATGCCGACTCCCGCGATCAGGGCCATGACGGTGTCCCCGTCGCGCAACGCTTTGCTCAACTTCTTGAGCACAACGACCCCGCCGCCTTCGGCGCGCACGAAACCGTTGCCCGAAGCGTCGAACATTTTGCAGCGTCCGTCGGGCGAAAGCATGCGTGCCTTGGCAAAGCCGATAAAGGGCAAGGGACTCAGCAGGATGTTGACCCCGCCTGCCACGGCCAGCGGTATTCCGCCGTCGTCGACGGACCGGCAGGCGTCGTACAGAGCCGCCAGAGAAGACGAGCAGGCTGTATCCAGCACAAAACTCGGACCGTGGAAATCGAATATGTAGGATACGCGGTTGGCAATTATGCTCAGGGCGGAGCCGGTAATGGAATGCGGGGAGAGGCCTTCCGGATCCATGCTCCCGCGCACGGTAAAGTCCATGTTCGATGCGCCGATGAACACACCGGTGTCCGAGCCGCGCAGGGTCGAAGGAGGGATGCCGGCCGCCTCAAGGGCTTCCCAGGTCAATTCCAGCATGAGGCGCTGCTGCGGATCCATATCCGCTGCCTCTTTGCGCGAAAGACCGAAAAAGCCGGGATCAAACTCCCGGATCGAAGACAGGACTCCGGCCGCATCCGTATAGCAGTGTCCCGGCAACTCCGGAGACTTACTGAAAAATTTTTCCTTGGAAAAACGGTCCGGAGGTATGCGCGTTACCGCATCCGTGCCGTTTTCAAGCAGTTCCCACAATCCCCGCATATCGTGCACGCCGCCGGGCAAACGGCAGGACGCCCCGATGACGGCTACGGGATCATTGAGAAAAAATTCCTGCATAGGCCTGCCTGTCGGCTACACAATCCCTGTTTCCATGCAGAGGATTGAGCCGGATGTTCGCAACAGCGGGGTTCTCACATGCACAGCAGAAAGTGCGGAACACTGCATTTTTGATGAGACATTGAACGACGGCAACTAGTTACATCCTAAATTCCGCTCAAAATTAGCGTATACGGCTGGAACCCTGATGAATACTTGCTTCGCAAAGTGTGTATTCGCTAATAATTAGCGTATACATGACCCGCAAACCCGCATGAATACTCG
>JAITEY010000138.1 GCA_031281815.1 Desulfovibrio sp.
CTCCAGTCGGCATATGATATTGAAATTTTTGAACGAACAGGAAAGTATGCGCAAATAGCGGCATCCGTCAGACCCGCAGCGCAAACATCCATTTTGCAGCCTGCCTATACATAGCGGAATAATTGCCGCGGCAAAGCCGTAACCACGGGATCACGGGATGCACCCCCATGCGCTCGGAACAGTTTTTTTTACTGTGCCTTTTTTTTCTCATACTGCTGCCGGCAGCGCCCTCCCGCGCCGCATCCGTCCCTCTCGCGCCGGACGCTCCGATTACGGGAAACGCCGAAGCGGCCGTAAACGAATCCACGCCCTCCGCGCCGCACGCTCCCGTTTACGGCGACGCCATGATCCGCGGCATGCTCGGCGAGCCGAGCAACCTGATACCCTACCTTTCCTCGGACAGCGCCTCAAGCGAGGTGTCCGGCAATTTTTACGTCGCCCCCCTGAAATACGACAGGGACCTGCAGGTTGTGCCCTGGGCCGCCGAACGCTTCGAGATTCTGGATGAAGGCAGACGCCTGCGCTTTACCCTGAAAAAAGGCATACTCTGGCAGGACGGCACGGAACTCACCGCCGCCGACGCCGCGTTCACCTATGCCCTGATGATTGACCCGAAAACTCCGACGGCCTACGCCGGCGACTTCAAAATAATCAAGGAGTTCAAACAGCTCGACCGCTACAGCTTTGAAGTGTCCTACGAAAAACCCTTCCCCCGCTCCCTGAACACCTGGATGGGAGCCCTCCTGCCCGCGCACGCCCTGATCGGGCAAGACCTGCGCGCCGCGCCGCAGATCCGCACCCCCCTGAGCTGCGGACCCTATACGCTTCAGGAATGGGATCCCGGCGCCAAGCTGGTCCTGACCGCCAACCCCGCGTATTTTCTCGGCCGTCCGTATATCGACCGCGTCCTGTACCGCATCATTCCGGATATCACCACCATGTTTCTGGAGTTGAAAGCAGGCAAACTCGACGTCATGGGCTCGCTCACCGGGCTTCAGTATACGCGTCAAACCGGCGATGCGGCTTTTAAACGGGAATTCGGCGTGTACCGTACCCTGGCTTCGGCGTATGCCTATATGGGCTACAACCTGAAAAGCCCGCTCTTTGCCGACGTGCGTGTGCGCAGAGCCCTGGCGCACGCCGTCGACAAGCGCGACATCATCAAAACGGCGCTCATGGGCCAGGGCGAACCGACCATCGGTCCCTACAAGCCGGATGCCTGGGCCTATAACCACGCCGTGGAGGACTATCCTTACGACCCGGAAAAGGCCCTCGCCCTGCTGGCCGAGGCCGGATGGCGCAAAGAACCCGACGGGACGCTGCGCAAAGACGGCCTGCCTTTTTCCTTTACCCTCCTGACCAATCAGGGCAACGAACAGCGCGTCAAAACGGCGGTGATCATCCGGAGCATGTTGGAAAAACTGGGCATCGAGGTAAAAATTCGCAGCGTGGAATGGGCCGCGTTCCTCAAACAGTTCGTCATGCCCGGACATTTCGACGCCGTGATTTTGGGATGGACCCTGCCTCAGGACCCGGACGGCTACGATGTCTGGCACTCTTCCCGCCGCGACGGCGGGCTGAATTTTGTCGGCTACGCCGACGCCGAAGCCGATGCCTGTCTCGAGGCCGCGCGCTCCACGCTGGACCAGGCCGAGCGCAAAAAATACTACGACCGTTTCCAGGAAATCCTGCACCGCGACCAGCCGTACTGCTTTCTCTATGTTCCCTATGACCTCACTGCCGTGCAGCGTCGCTTTCGCGGCATAGACCCGGCGCCCGCGGGCGTGTTTCACAACGTCGAGCAGTGGTGGGTTCCCCTGGACGAGCAACGTTACAGGATAAGCGCGCGATGATCGGCATACAGGAGATATTGGACAAGATGGGCGAGTTCCACGGCCCCGAGCAGCTTGAGCTGGTGCGCAAGGCGCACGCTTACGCCGCCGCGGCCCACACGGGACAGACGCGCCGCTCCGGACAGCCCTATCTCTCCCACCCCATGGCCGTCGCCCATTCCCTGGCCTCCATGCGCATGGACGGCGCCACGGTGGCCGCCGGGCTCCTGCACGACACCGTGGAAGACACCAAGGTCACCCTCGACGACATAGTCGAAAACTTCGGGGAGGACGTGGCCGATCTGGTGGACGGCGTGACCAAGATCAGCATGCTCAACTTCGACAGCAAGGAGGAACGGCAGGCGGAAAACATACGCAAGATGATCCTGGCCATGAACGAGGATTTGCGCGTGCTTTTCGTGAAACTCGCCGACCGCCTGCACAACATGCGTACCCTGGAATACCTGAACGCGGAACGACAACGCAGTATCGCCCAGGAAACCATGGATATTTACGCCCCCCTCGCCAACCGCCTGGGCCTGCACCGCGTCAAACTGGAACTTGAAGACCTCAGCTTCCGCTACCTGCACCCCGACGCCTACAATCACATCACGGACTGGATAGCAAAACACAGGGCCGCCGACACCGAGTACATTGAGGACGTCATCGGCATCATGCATGCCGTCCTGGAGGAAAACGGCATCACGGCCCGTCTCAAAGGGCGCATAAAACAGATATACAGCATCTACCGCAAAATGCACGCCCAGAGCCTCAGCCTGGATGAAATGCACGACATCGTCGCCTTCCGGGCCATAGTGAAGGACGTGAAAGA
>JAITEY010000201.1 GCA_031281815.1 Desulfovibrio sp.
GCTACGGCCACTTCGGCCGCGAAGAACCGGAATTTACCTGGGAAAAAACCGACGCCGCAGGCGACATCAGAACGGCGGCCAAGGTCTGAACATCCGACAGTCCCGCGGTCTTCGGAGCCGGCAGCCGTGCGTTATCGCCTTTACCTGGATATAGGCAACACCAACACCAAAATCGGCATAGGCGACGGGGACGGGCTGCACGCCTCCTACGCCTTGCCCAGCGACGAACGCCGCACGGCCGACGAGCTCGGCCTTTCCCTCGTCGCGCTGTTGCGCCTGCAGGGCCTTGAAGCCGGCGATATTGAAGGATGCCTCGCCTGCTCCGTGTCGCCCGGCATCGGCAAACTCGCGCGCGACGCCTGTCTGCGTTTTTTGGGGAAACCCTTGCGCTTTGCCCCCGAAGATGTGCCCATTCCCTTGGAAAACCGCTACGCGCTGCCTCACGAAGTCGGCGCCGACCGCCTTGTGGGCGCGTATGCCGCGCGACGCCTGTTCCCGGACGTCTTTTCGCTGATTTCCGTGGATTACGGCACGGCGACCACCTTCGACTGCGTGGAGGGCAACGCCTACCTGGGCGGATTGATTTGCCCCGGCGTGCTCTCGTCCATAGCCGCCCTGACGTCGCGCACGGCCAAACTGCAGGGGGTCAGTCTTGAAGTGGAAAGCGCCGTGCCCGCGCCGGGCATCTCCACGGCCACCAGCCTGAAGCACGGGTTTGTCTTCGGCTTTGCCGCCATGACCGAAGGGCTCTGCGAGCGTCTGGCCGCGGGCATGCGCGGCCCGGTCGGCGTTGTGGGCACGGGCGGTTTCGCGTCTGTCATCGCCCAGGTCACCCGCCGCTTCGATGCCGTGCTGCCGGACATGTTGCTGGACGGCTTGCGCCTGCTGTACAAAGAGAGCATAACCGGGTAAGGACATAAGAGAGCCGGGATGCCGGCACTTCCTGAAAAACAAACGGAACCATCAGCGCTGTTGTTGCGCTTCCGAAACATTGCGAGGTCGTTTATGAGTACCATCGTATCTGTCTGGGCCAGGGAAATTCTTGATTCGCGCGGCAATCCCACCGTAGAAGTCGAAGTCGGCCTGGAATCCGGCCATACCGGGCGCGCGGCTGTGCCTTCCGGCGCGTCCACGGGCAGCCGGGAAGCGCTGGAACTGCGGGACGGCGACCAAAAACGTTACGGGGGCAAAGGCGTGACCAAGGCCGTCGACAACGTGAACGGGGAACTGGCCGAAGCCGTGATCGGCATGAACGCCCTGCGTCAGGTTGAAGTGGACAACGTCATCATCGACCTCGACGGCACCGACAACAAGGAACGCCTCGGCGCCAACGCCATGCTCGGCGTGTCTCTGGCCTGCGCCCGCGCCGCGGCGGGCTTTCTCGCCCTGCCTCTCTACCAGTACCTGGGGGGCGTCAACGCCAAGGTGCTCCCGGTACCGCTGATGAACGTCATCAACGGCGGCATGCACGCGCCCAACAATCTGGACATTCAGGAATTCATGATCGTCCCGCTGGGCGCGCAGGATTTCCATCAAGCCCTGCGCATGGGTGCGGAAACCTTCCACACGCTTCATACCATCCTGGCAGCGGACGGCCACATCACCAGCGTCGGCGATGAAGGCGGTTTCGCCCCCAACCTCAAAAGCCACGACGAAGCCTTCCGCTACCTGCTTAAAGCCGTCGAAGAAGCGGGCTACATCCCCGGCACGGAAATCGCCCTGGCTATCGACGCTGCCGCCGGCGAATTCCGCAAGGACGGAAAATATCGTCTGAAAGGCGAAAACAAGGTGCTTTCATCCTCCGACATGATTAAGTATCTGGCGGAATTTACGGAAAAATATCCTCTGATTTCCATTGAAGACGGTTTGGGCGAAGACGACCGCGACGGCTGGCGCGAACTCACCGTTGCCCTCGGCAACCGCATCCAGCTTGTGGGCGACGACCTTTTCGTCACCAACCCGGCTATCCTCAGCGAAGGCATTGATGACGGACTCGGCAACGCCATTCTGATCAAACTGAACCAGATCGGCACGCTGACAGAAACCCTCGACACTGTTGAACTGGCCAAGCAGAACGGTTATACAACCATAGTCTCTCACCGCTCCGGCGAAACCGCGGACGCCTTCATCGCGGACCTGGCCGTGGGCACGAACAGCGGACAAATCAAAACGGGATCTTTGAGCCGCTCCGATCGGCTGAGTAAGTACAATCAACTGTTGCGTATCGAAGAGCAGCTTGAGGACAACGCCGTGTACTACGGCCCGGTGATGAGCGCGCATTACGGCTTTGCCGACGACGGGGAAGACGGGGATTGAACAAGGACGACAAAGGTGCTGATTAACGGTGAGCGGCGAGGATTGAACAAGGACGGCAAGAGTGCGGTTGCTGGACGGTAAAGGCATAGCCGCGGCCGTCCGCGCCGAGTTGGCCGTCGAAATTCGCGCCCTGACGGGCAAAATCGGGCGTCCTCCCGGTCTCGCGGTCGTTCTGGCCGGTGAGGATAAGCCTTCACGGACGTATGTCCGCAATAAGGAACGGGCCTGCGCCGAGATCGGGGTACACTCCGAAACCGTCTACCTGCCCGCCGATGTCGGGCAGGACGCGTTGCTCACGCTGATCGACGCCCTGAATGCCCGTCCGGACGTGGACGGCATCCTGGTGCAGTTGCCCCTGCCGGACGGGCTGGACAGCCGAGCCTGCCTGGAGCGCATAGATCCCTCCAAAGACGTGGACGGATTTCACCCTGTGAACATGGGCCGGCTCATGCTCGGCCTGCCCGGTCTGCACCCCTGCACGCCGGCCGGAGTCATGGAAATGCTTAAACGCTGTTCCTTGACGCCTGCCGGGAAACGGGCTGTGGTGCTGGGCCGCAGCAACATTGTCGGCAAACCTTTGGCCGTCATGCTCGGCGCCAAGGGTCTCGACGCAACGGTCACCGTCTGCCATTCCGCGACGCCGGATATCGCCGCATACTGTAAAGACGCGGATTTTGTGTTTTCGGCCATGGGCAGGCCTGAATCCGTGCGCGGCGACATGATCAAGCCGGGCGCGGTGGTGGTGGATATAGGCATTTCGGTCACGGACAAAGGGTTGCGCGGCGATGCCGACTTTGCCTCCATCAGTGCCGTGGCCTCGGCGGCAAGCCCCGTGCCCGGCGGCGTCGGCCCCATGACCATAGCCATGCTCATGGGCAATACCGTTCAGGCTTTCAAGGCTCACGCGCGGGGAAGATTCGGCGAAATGCAGGCGGGAGCGATATCTCATATATAGACGACAACGCTGTAACCATAATGGGACGCAAAATGCCGGCAAAGCCGGCGCCGCAGGGGCGGGCTGAGGTTCGGCACTCGGCGGACGGACAAACGCGACGCGGCTATATTGCCCGCCTGTTCACCGGTATTTTTCCGCAAGTTCTGCGGCCTGCGCACCTATTTCCTTCCGGAGCCAAGCCGGTTCCTCAACCGTTGCCCTGATCCCGAAGCCCTGCAACCGGGAGATCACCTCCGGCTCGCTCTGGGCTTCGAATTCCAGCGTTACTGAACCGTCCTCATGCACCTGCGCGGTCTGGTTCCGGCTCCACCTGCGTTCATGAACATAGGTAGCTGCCTCCGCGCTGAAAGAGGCCCTTACTATGAACGGCTCCCCGCGCATGATGCCGAAGAGGTCGGCGTCGTCCTCGTTTTGCCGGGAATCCGGCAGCGGAAGATGCTCCGCACGGCGTTGTTCGATTTCCACTTCCCGGCAACGGTGCAGGTACAGAGAAAGGGGGTTGTCGTATTTTGCCCGAGGAAGTCCTTTGTCCGTCACTTCCCAGCCCAGCAGAAAAAACGTTTCGTGATAGGCGATAAGGCGCTTCGGGGCAAAACAAAAACCGCGCGGTTCGGCGCAAAGGCTTTTCTGATAAACGACGCGGCATACCTGCCGATGGTGCAGCGCGCGCATGAAAATTTTCAGTTGGGCCTGAAACGGCGAATAATCAATACTGCCCTTGGTGTAGGCTCGGCTCGTGACGATGTTGTCCGGGGACACCTCCTCATCGGCGAACGCCGCTGTTTCCCGTAGGGTTTTTTCGGTTTGTCGGCGGAGGTACTGAGGGAGAAGATGCAGGATAAGGTTGCGGCACAGCGCCAGTTGATAAATGCCTTCCGCCGTCAGGCTTATCTGCGGCAGCCTGCGCGGCCGCTCAATGCTGTAAAAGGCTTCCCGCCCCAATTTGGCGTAAACGATCTTACCGTATTCCGCAGTCTCAAGCTGGTCTACAAGCCGGAGCACGGCCTGTTTGGAGCAGTCCGGACGGCGGGCCAGTTCCTTCAGGGAAAATTGCCGCCCTCCGTTAAACAGCAGCAGGGTATAGAGAGCCAGCAGTTTTTCAGCGGGCTTCGCCTCGGATTGTTTCGGCGGCATAAGAACTCCGTAGTTGAATTTTTTTGCGCCGCCCGTTGTCCCGGCATATCACTTTGCCGGGGCTGCCCGGCTCCTTCCTGACCGGCAGGGTCATTCCATGTCGGTTTTGGGAAAACGTATTACCGTGGCTTTTTCCACTTTCTCTTGCCGCATTCGGTAACTTTGCGCCTTGGCGGATTGTGCTGAAATCGAGTCCTGAAAACCCCGGCTGCTTTTGTATTGACCGCAACGCAGGATCGGACGGAATGTTTTCCCGTCACTGAAGGCGCCGATTACCAGTCCATCTTTCTGAACGCATGATTCGACAACCGATACAGCGGCCATTGTAGTGATTCCGTCAACGACGGGGAAAAATATGATTTGTGCCGCGCAGCCCGCAGGCAGACGCTTCGCAAGAGTCATCACAACATTCTGCAACTCGGCGCAGTCGGAAATACGCTCGACATAGCCGCAGGTGAGGCGTCCTTCTGCATTCTCCCTGAAATTCAGGCAGGAAACGCATTTGCTTTCCCGGATTTTTGAAATTTCGGCCTTTTTTTGCATAGTACGCCTGCACCGGAGCTTGCCCTGAAACAGCATGATTTTAAAATTCTTGTCCTTGGTCGTGTTCTTCATGAATATGCGCAAAGTTCTTGCATTATCGGTTCCCAGAGTCCAGTGTCATATCGTCCAGGATATTCAGGATGATAGGTTCTGAATGTTTTTTGGGGTAAATCTTTTGAATACAAGCGGGCAAGTTTTCTTGCATCATATGTTTTGGAGAGCTCTGTAAACGATACATCCGGATAAATCATTTTTATAAAACGATCATAGTTCGGTCCTGTCAAAAACAGGATTATATCCGGCTTCACAACAGCCAATTCGGTCGTCAGTGTCTGATGCTGATCAATATATTGAGTATATAAAACGTTTTCGTCGGATATCTTTCTGCTTTTGTCACGCTTTTGGGTGCAGAGGCGAAAAATATTTGTCCAGTACACTGAATCAATTGAATATTGCGATGAGTTGGCGTTATGGCCATTGACATTGCTTGAATATTCATGAATAAACTCGAAAAATTTGTTCTTTGGAGCATATTCAAGGTGTAATGCATTCACTAAAAAATCTTCTGTATATCCCATAGAGTCAGCGACAGTGGGAATTTGCTTTTCCCACTCAGCGAGATACCAATTACCCGGCTCTTGTCCGACAATCGCAATCTTTTTTCCAGTAGCCCAATAAGCGTCAAGAACGTCTGAATGCATGATAGTGATTTTTTGATTGTCGAGGATTTGTGTACAATACTGTCGAAAATCTTGAAGCGCGGGTTCCTTTTTCTGATACAGATTCAACAAATCGGTATTCATAAGTTGCTCCCTCGATGTTTTGCGTGCTTTTAACTTTCAGCAACAACACTATGCCATCAGCCCGTCATCCTCATTCTCATTTTCATTTTCCCTCTTTATCTTCTCTTTTCCTGCGCTGATATAAATGGTCAGGCACCGTCAGCACCAGACAGGGATTGACATTCGGGAAATCATCGCATGTGTAAAAAGCATCCTTACCCGCTTCAGCATCCAGCTCAGGCCCGGTTCCGGTTTTCTCCGATGTTCTTACTCCGTTGGCCGCGGCCGGAGAAACAGGGCGCGGATCCAGGCCGTTCCAGTACGCCTTCAACCCGCAATAAAATCTCGGCCCCTTTCCCGGCGGCGGCGGATATTTTTGCAGCAAAATGCGGTTCAGCGCGTCAATCCGCGCTTTTTCGCGCTCTTCTTCCGAAGCGAAGGTCAAGCGCGCGGCGTGATACAAGCCTCTCAACACACTTGCTCCCCGCAGGGCGGACGTTCCGCCGCCGACAGGTCAACGTCTATAGTACCGTGTAACGTATAAATTTCCGCATCAGCCCCAATGAGGGGGTCCGGGGAAATCATTTTCCCCGGCGGGGGCCGGGGCAGCGCCCCGGCCGCAGGAGGCGTAAAAACAGATGTTACCCGGTAATAGTGAATATAATCCCGCTTCCGCCGTCTTCTCCGCGCACAAGGCGCACACTGAGGCATTCCGCCGCTCTATACTCCGGATTGCTGCTGCCCAAGCCTGTGGGCACCTCGTCCGGGTCGAATCCGCTGCAGGCGTATATCGCGCGTGAACTCAAACTATGTCGGCTTTATTCCAGAAGCCGGAACGGTCTAAAATTTTTTTGGAAGTATTTGCCTGCGAATGATTGTATCTCTCGTGAGTATTGTCGCTCAAGGGTTTCAATCGGCCGGCTCATGCTTTGGGCAACATTCTCCGGTCAAGCCTGCATTCAAAAAACGCGTTCAATCAAATTTATAATAAATTCAAGGTGTCTAGCGTACAAAAAGACAACGCCGAAAATCATCACAAGCAAGAAAACGATTTTCCCGACCTGCCGACAGCCGATTTCTCCTTATGGTGACGGCCAACCAATTCTCGTAATCGCCGCAGGTTCACAAACGGCAAAGCCGTCTAATGGAGGGCTTGACATTGTGCGACTTTGTAGTATTTAATACTACAACAGCCTACAACGTTGAGCAGGAATTTCGCCGCAACAGGGTTAACATCGAGTATAAAGTAAATAAATACAAAATCTTAGCAAAAATATTTTTGTATGACCCAACTTGCCTCCCTTAGCGTTTTTTTGTTACATGGCAACCTTATAGATTTTTTAGAATTTTTGCAAGGTCGCAAAATTTGCTTGGGACGTTCACAGCGGCGCTGTGATGCAAACTGTAAGAAGTGGGGCCTTACAAAAATATGAGCATAATTAGCTGTAATATTAAACTATTTTATGCGCGGAGTGCCTGAAGTGCGAAACTCTTGTTGAGGTCGATGATGGAAATAACCACGTTTTCAGGACGCGATTTTAACCGGTGGTCGAGTGAAGCAAGGCGGGCGGCAAACAAGGGCCCGGTGTTCATAACTGAACGGGGCCGTCCGGCTCATGTGCTCATGACCGTTGAATACTATCAGCACTTGACGGGAAGTTCCGGCAACATTGCAGATTTGCTGGCAATGCCGGCCTGCGCTGATACCGATTTCGAGATTCCATTGCCTTCGCGTGAGGTTGCACGGCCCGCTGACTTGGCGTGATGTTTGTTCTGGATACCAACGTCGTTTCCGAGTTGCGGAAGATCCGCCTCGGCCGCGCGGATAAAAACGTGGCTCGTTGGGCTGACGGCGTGCAAACGGCAACCTTGTATTTGTCGGCGGTCACCGTGCAGGAACTTGAAATCGGCGTGGTTCTGGCCGAGCGCCGCGATCCGCCGCAAGGCGCTGTTTTTCGAGCTTGGTTTGAAGATCATGTGCTTCCTGCCTTCTCCGGACGTATCCTGCACGTTGATACCGCCGTGGCGCGACGCAGTGCGGCTCTCCATGTTCCGGACCCGTGCTCTTTCAGAGACAGCTTGATCGCGGCAACAGCGTTTGTTCACAAAATGACGCTTGTTACCCGGAACGTGGCCGACTTCCGGGCATCCGGCGTGCCGCTTGTTAATCCGTGGGAAATATAACTTCGACTGACATAGGGTGCAATAATAGACCGTATTGCTGCCGCGCCTGCGGCATGCGGTTCCGCACAGCGCGGTTCGAGACGCTGAGGTTATGGGAGTCAAGGGATTCCGCGACGACGAAATATGCGACCGTGAATATCAGGAAGTTTGCCCATGTCCTCTTTTCTTTCCCCGGCAGAAATCTGTTCCTATACGGAGCAATCCTCATCATAACCGTAGCGGGAAGGTCATCCTTGCCGTATTTCCAAGAACGCTTTATGCAGCTTCTCTATGTCTCGCGCTGAACGACTTCTGACGCTGTTGCAATGCCTGCGGCACTATAAACGCCCTGTATCAGGAGCAACGCCGGCTGACGAGCTTGGCGTCAGTCTCCGTACTGTTTACAGGGACATCGCCGCGTTGCAGGCGCAAGGCGCTCACATAGACGGTGAAGCCGGTATCGGCTATGTGTTGCGCCCCGGTTTTACCCTGCCGCCTCTCATGTTTACCGGGCCGGAAATCGAAGCCCTTGCCCTTGTTGGATCCCAATTTTTTCATGATCTACGTGGATAATCCCTCATCCAGCGCGACATTTTATTCTCAATTGCTCGGCCGGAAGCCTGTCGAGGCATCGCCCACATTTGCCATTTTACTGATATCCGCATTAAGGATTTCTCCCGTACCTGAATATAAAGCCTGCCTTGTTCCGTTATCCCGCTGATGACCGAAAGATGTTCATGATTCAACTTGTGGCGCAAAACCGGAGTTTCTTTCTTGGGTGCATAGGTGCGGCGCGTAAACGGCAGCAGGTACAAGCCCGACTCATCAACAAACACTATTGTCCTGCCTTCTTCTGCGGCTTTTTTAAACTCGGGCATCGCTCGGCGCGCCGTTGTTTCACAGTCTCCTCATTCCTCCACCGAAATGATGAATCACTCGGACTCATCCATGGTCCTTCGCTATTATCGGCATACATCAACGGAGGCACGGCAGCAGGTGGTCGCATCACTGCCGATTTTTGTCTGTCTCAAAAAAGGAAGGGGTAGGTAATTAGCCTAACCCCCTTAAAATTATAGATGGTCGGGATGAGAGGATTTGAACCTCCGACCCCAGCGTCCCGAACGCTGTGCTCTACCAGGCTGAGCCACATCCCGATACCGATACCCGCAACAGCGATATGTATAAGCCCTGCCGGGATATCCGGCAAGTAAAAATAACGGCCGGAAAGGTGTTGTTTATTATGCGATTTCGATTTACGATAAAAAAAATCGACAACGTTGCGGCCGGCATCGCAATCGGCCTTTTGCAACACCGCGCGAAAACGCAGGCATAAGGAGCAGCTGGTGGTCAAGGTCTTGGTTGTGGACGACTCGGCTTTTGTAAGACGTTCGCTGATATCTATCCTGGAAAAAGACAAAGACATCCAGGTGGCCGGGACAGCGGCCAACGGCGAAGAGGCGGTGGCCAAGGCCGCCGAACTCGACCCCGACGTCATCACCATGGATGTCGAAATGCCGAAAATGAACGGACTTAAGGCGCTTGAACGCATTATGACGACGAATCCGATTCCGGTCATTATGGTCAGTTCCATCACCAGCGAGGGAGCCGCTACCACCTTGCGGGCCATGGAATTGGGGGCTATGGATTTCATACCCAAACTCGGCTCGGGCAACCTGCATGATACGCAACGCATAGAAAAGGAACTTTGCCCCAAAATCAAGGCCATCAGCAGACGCAAGGCCTTCTTGCGGCTGAAATTCAAAAACGCCTCCGGCCGGCAGGCCACAATAAACGCCTGTACCCTGCCTCCCCGCACACAGTCCCCCGCGCCTGCGCCGCGCATTCCCTACACAGGCGGCTGCGTGCCCTTTGAAATCGTCGCCGTCGGCGTATCCACCGGCGGTCCGCCCGCCGTACAGCGGGTGCTCTCCGAACTGCCCGGCAATTTTCCCGTGCCCGTGCTCATAGCCCAGCACATGCCGGCTTCCTTCACCGGCCCTTTTGCCGAACGCCTGAACAACCAGTGCGCCGTCAACGTGAAGGAAGCGGAACCCGTGGAACGGGTCCGCCCCGGTACGGTGTACATCTGTCCCGGCGGCAAACACCTGCGCCTTGAAAACAAAAGCGGAAGCCTTATCGCCGTCGTCACCGAAGAGCCGAAGGAGGCCCTCTACAAACCCTCGGCCAACGTGCTGATGGAAACCGTCGGCATCGCGGCCGGAAGCAAGGCCTTGGGCGTTACCCTGACCGGCATGGGCTACGACGGGCTGGAAGGCACCAAAGTACTCAAGCAGCGCGGCGGCTGGGCCATAGCCCAGAACGAGGAATCCTGCGTGGTCTACGGCATGCCCAAGGCGGTCGTGGACGCCGGATTGGCCGATGAAATAGTGGATATTAAAGATATGAGCGCAACCATCCTGGCCCACTTTCAGCGGAAAGCATGACGCCGGATCAGCCGACGAAACAGCGGATGACAATGATGTGCGCGCAGCCGTCCCGTCCTGCATTCAACGGAAAGCATGACGCCGGATCGGCTGACGAAACAGCGGATGATAACGATGTGCGCGCAGCCGTCCCAGCCCGCTTTCAACGGAAAGCACGATGCCGGGTCGGGTGCGCGACAGCGGACAGTAAAGATATGAGCGCAGCCCCCCGGCCCGTTTTCACCGGAAAGCGCGGCATCGGACGGCAAGCGCGGTTTACCCTTGGAGATGCCGATGTCAGAACCAGCCGATATACTCTCTCTTCTGCAACAGAACGACCCTGAACTGGTGCGCCGCGGGGCGCAGGCTGCCGGCGGGGAAGGGGCGGCGGCAGCCATCCCCTATCTGGTGCGCCATATCGCAAGCCCTAATATAGGTGTGCAGGAAGCGGTGGACAGGGCGTTGCGCAAAATCGGCGGGCCGGCCGTTGTGCATGCCGTAATCCCCTTGTTGCGCTCGGACAATGCCCCGGCGCGCAATATCGCCATGGACCTGCTGCGCGCCCTGGGCAAGAGTGACCTGCCCGCCTTGCAGGAACTGCTGCGCGACGAAGACCCGGACATCAGGATTTTCGCCGCCGACATTCTGGGTTCCACAGGCAGCGCCCTGGCGGTGGCCTCACTCTGTCTCGCGCTGCTGAACGACCCGGAGGTCAACGTGCGCTATCAGGCGGCTGTGAGCCTGGGGCAACTTGCCTTCCGGGAAGCCGCGCCCTGCCTGAACAGCGCCCTGAACGACGAGGAATGGGTGCAGTTCGCGGTCATAGAATCCCTGATAAAACTCAAGGATGCGTCCTCAATAAGCGCCATGGTCCAAGCCCTCGGCAAAGCCACGGAACTGGTGTCCTCCGTCATGGTGGACGCCCTGGGCGAAATGGGCAACATCAAGGCCGTGCCGCAGCTCATCAAACGGCTGGACAACGCCCCGACGCCGCTTTGCAACAAAATCGTGCGGGCGGTGCTCAACATAATGGGCGAACGCTCCCTGAGCCTTCTGGGCAGCAAGGAGTGCCGGCGTCTGGCCGGGTACCTGCCGTCGGCCCTGGAAGACGACGATCCGGATATCCAGGATTCCGCGGTCCGCGGTTTCGCGGTCCTCGACGGCGACGGAGCGACAACCTATGTGTTGCGCCATGTCGACCGCCTCGACCCGGAGCGCGATGCCGAACGCGTGGCCCTCGCTTCCGCAGCCTTGATCAAACTGGGCCGCAACCCGGAACTTGACGCCGCCGTGCACAGCGCCGATGAGCATATCGCCACCACGGCCCTCGGCGTGATGCTCGCCGTAGACGAAGAAGCCGCCGTCGCCATGATGACGGAAACCTTCGCGCAACGCAGCAGGGACATGCAGCGCAACATGGTCATGGAGCTCGCCGCCCGCGCCGGCCGCGAGTACCAGGACTTCTTCCTGCATCTGCTGGAAACCGTCGAAGACGGCATCCTGCTGCGCGGCGTACTGCATTATCTCGGGAAAAAAGGCGACCCGGCAATAGTGCTCGGCAGGATATTGCCCTTTTTGGAGCACCCCTACAATGATGTCAAAGAAGCCGCCCTGGAAGCCTGTATCGCCGTTCATACCCCGGAGGTGGAGGACGTGTTCCGCAGGCTCATGCAGGATGCCGACCCCGTGCAGCGCATGATCGGCACTTACGGCCTCGGATTCTTCCCGGAACAGGATTCTCTGGAAGCGTTGTGCGATGCCCTGAACGACGCCTCCTCCGACGTGCGTAAAGTCGCGGTGGAAGCCATCGGCAAACACGCCGATGCTCATCCTGAATATTTGGAACTGCTGGAAAACAAACTGCATGATGAAAGCCGCGACGTGCGCCTTGCCGTGTACGACACGCTCGGACGTTGCGACGACCCGCGCTTTTACGAGTATCTTATAGAGGGCCTCAAAGACTCGGATCCTTGGGTATGCGTGCGTTGCGCCGAATGCCTGGGCGACAAAAAAGCGATGCAGGCCATAGAGCCGCTTGTGGGCATGCTCTCCGACGAGAACACGCTGATCGTGGTTAAAGCGGTGTCGGTGCTCGGAACTTTGGGTGGAGAAACGGCTTTCCGCGCGCTCCTGCCGATGCTGGATCACCCGGACCCGGATGTGCGGGCGGCTGCCGAAGAAGCGGTCAACGCCATTCATAAACAGACCGGCGAGGAGTAACATAATGGCGCTTTTCCCGACCTCCGGCACAAGTCCGGGCACGTCCCCGGGCGGAACAAGCAGCGGCGGCGCATCGGGCATACGTACGGGCGTTGCGGGCGTCGGAGGACTTGCCGGCAGAGCGGCGGGCGGGCAAACTTTCTCTCCGCTCGCGGGCATAACGCAACGGCCTCCGCTTTCCGGCGGGTTACCCGCGGCGAGCTTGGGCGGCAAACTCCAGATCAGCAATGACGAGTTCGTGCAGCTCCGTGATTTCATTTATGCGCAAAGCGGCATCTTCATCGCCGAGGCGCGCAAATATCTCGTGGAAAACCGCCTCAACAACAGAATCAAGGCTCTCAACCTGAAGAGTTTCGGCGAATATTACTATTATCTGCGCTTTGATCCCAACCGGCGCGAAGAACTGACCAAGCTGTTCGAGGTCATCACCACCAATGAAACCAGCTTTTGGCGCAACCCTCCGCAGCTTCAGATCTTTCAGGACAAGGTGCTGACCGGCGAGTTGGACAAATTGCGCCGTGCCGGACAAAAAAAGTTGCGCATCTGGTCCGCAGGCTGCTCGACGGGCGAAGAACCCTATACCTTGGCAATTATCCTGCACGAAGTGCTGAAAAGCGAAATCTCGACATGGGACATCAGGATAACGGCCAACGACCTATCGGAAGCCGTTCTGGCCGCAGCGCGCAAAGGCGTATACTCGACCTATGCCCTGCGCACCACGCCCCGTGACATAGTAACGCGCTACTTTATCGAGGAAGGCGGCAATTACCGGATAGACCCCAGGATGAAGAGGCTCATAGCGTTCGGGCCCATCAACCTGAGCGACAAAATGATGTTGAAACGTGTGGAACGGTCGAACATTATTTTCTGCCGCAACGTCATCATTTATTTTGATGAGGAAATGAAGCGACAGGTTATCGAATCCTTTTACGACAACCTCCTGCCGGGAGGATGCATGCTTATCGGGCATTCGGAATCACTGCACAATATTTCCAGGGCGTTCAAGCCGGAGTACCATGCGGGCACGATAGTGTATCGCAAGGAAGGGTGAGGCGGGATGGAGGCGGGCGCGGGCTCCGTGACGGGAGCAAGACGGGCCAGGGTACTGGCTGTGGCCAATCAGAAGGGCGGCGTGGGCAAAACCACGACGAGCGTGACGTTGGCCTCGGCGCTGACCAGACTGGGCAAGCAGGTCATGATAATGGATCTTGACCCGCATGCCTGCGCTTCGGTGCATTTGCGCTATTATCCCGATGACTTCCAGTATTCCGTGAACGATATTTTCGCGGACGACGCGGGCAGGCAGACGGCGGACGATCTCTGGGACAGAATCAGACAACACCACGCGGAACAGGAGTTCGACGTGGTGCCGGCCACCATCCGTCTGGCGGAACTTGAGGTTGATCTGCGCAACCGCAAAGGTAAAGGCGCCATCCTGCAGCAAGCTCTGGAACATGTGCGCGGCGAGTATGATTTTATCGTGCTGGACTGTCCCCCGCACGTCGGCATTTTGCTGGTCAACGCGCTGGTGGCCTCAGATTTGCTGGTGATTCCCATCCAGACGGATTTCCTGGCTCTGCACGGGCTCAAACTGCTGTTCGACACCATCAAGGTGCTGAACAAGGTTCTCCCGAGGCCCATTTGCTACCGCGTGTTGCCTACCCTGTACGACAGACGGGCCAGGGCCTGCGCGCGGGTGCTTGAATTGCTGTCCCTGAAAATGCGGGACAGCATGTTTCGGACCGTGATAGGCATGGATACGCGCTTTCGCGAAGCAAGCGCCCAAGGCCGCGTTATCTATGAAATCGCGCCGGAGAGCCGGGGCGCGCGTGAATACGAAGAGCTTGCAAAAGAGATACTCGCACTATGAACAAAAGCCCCGAAGAATATTTCAAGGAACAAAATTTTCATGCGGATCAGGCCGAACACACGGGCTTCACTCCCGCCGAACAGGCGTTTATGGACAAGTACGTCGGCGTCGACGGGCGCTCCGTTATCACCGGCCTCGGTCTGGAAAAAACATCGTCGCACCGGGACGCCGTGGCGGACCTGCACCCGGAAATGGACGCGGAAGACTTTCTGGACACCATGCTGCGTTCTTCCCCTGAACTGCTTCTGGTCGGCTTTTTTATCGGCGGACAGGAGTTCACGATTCCGACCGTGGCTGTGCAGGAGGTCATCCGTCACGAACCCGCGTCCCGCCTACCCTCGGCTCCGGAATTTGTGGCGGGAGTCATCAATCTCAGAGGACGGGTGACTCCGCTGATTCATCTGCGCGATGTGCTGGAAGTGTCGTCGCCGCGCATGGGAGAGGACAAATTCATTATCGTATGCCGGCGCAAAGGTATACAGATCGGTATGATTATCGAACGTGTGCATACGATGTACAGGGTCCGACAGGAAGACATAGACTGGAGTGTTGAGGCGCATATCGGCGCGAACGTAGATTTTATCTCCGGTCTCTTGAAGGTTCGCGAGCAACTTGTCGGCATAGTGTCCGTTGATCGCGTAATAACCAGCATTATCAAATGATGGAGCACGTATATGGCCAAGCACATTTTAATTGTCGATGATTCCAAAACCATTCGTAACCTGGTAGCCTTTATTATGAAAAAAGAAGGCTTCAAGGTGACGATGGCGGAAGACGGCTTGGACGGTTTGGAAAAACTCTACTCGTCGGAAAGCATCGATCTCATTGTGTCGGATATCAATATGCCGCGAATGGACGGGTTTACCTTTATCAAGACTGTGCGCGAACAGGACGCGTATCGCGATGTCCCGATCGTGGTTCTTTCCACGGAGGGTAAAGAGCAGGATATCCAGCAGGGGATACAGCTCGGCGCCAACCTGTACATGGTCAAGCCCGCGCAGCCGGAACAAATGATGAAAAATATACGCATGCTGCTCGGATAACAGGAAAATCGGAGCGACTGCGCTGTAAATTGCCGCCTGCCGAGAAAGAAACCGTTGCGCGCGGAGGGAAAGCCGATGCCGGAGCACAATTGCCGTACAATGTATTCGGCGCGGGAGTGCGCGCCGGAGAGACCGTGTCGAAATGCGGGGCATTACGTACAGCGGGCGGGACTACGCTGCCGCCGCAACCGATGAATGCACACTGCACGGACGCAGTTGCGCTGTGAAATCAGAATAACGATGCGGGAGTACCCGGCAGCAAAGGACGGAAAATGAGTCAGGATTTTATGGATCCGGAACTGTTCGCGGATTTTATCATTGAAGCCAAAGAGCACTTGGAAACTATTGAGCCTAACCTTCTGGAGCTTGAAAAAGCGCCGGACAATCTGTCGATCCTCAACGACATCTTTCGGCCCATGCATTCCCTGAAGGGAGCTTCCGGCTTTCTCGGGCTGAACAAGATAAACGGTTTGGCCCACAAGGCCGAAAGCGTTATGGACGAACTGCGCAAAGGCTCGATGGCCGTCACGTCGGACATCATGGATGTGATTCTGGCCACGACCGACCTGTTGCGGCGCATGATAGACAATCTGGAAACCCAGAGCAGCGAAGGAGATGTCGATACCTCCGACATGATCGCCGCCCTGGACGCCGTATTGGCCGGAGAGACGCCGGTAGTGGGCCGAGGCGGGCAGGAAGCGCCTGCGCAGACCGACGACGGGATCGACGCATCCGGCGGGGAAACGCCCGGAGCCGCCGGAGCCGCTGTCGGAGAAAGCTCTGGAGCCGCTGCCGCTGCCGGAGAAAGCTCCGGAGCCGCAGCCCCTGTCGGAAAAAGCTCCGGGCACGCCGGCGAAACCGCCGCGCCTGCGGAAAGCGCAGAGCAGCCGGGCGCGCCGGCTGAAGCGCGCAAGCCTTTGGATACCGACGCTTGGATAGAATCCAGAAAAAAACTGCCCAGCTATCCGCTCACCGCTTTCGGGGAAGGGCATCTGCGTGATTTTATCGAGGAGGCCAAAGACAACGTCTCCAATCTCTCGGACGGTCTCCTTGATCTGGAAAAGCACCCCGAAGGACGGGACGATCTTGTCAACGATATTTTCCGCTATTTCCACAACCTCAAGGGCAACAGCGGCATTATCGCCTTTCAGGAGATGAACAGCCTCACGCATGAGGCCGAAACCTTGCTCAATGCGTTGCGCAAGGGTGAACGGCAGGTGTCCGGCCCGCTGGTGGACCTGCTCCTCATGTCCGTTGATGTTCTGGAAGCGCTTGTATTTTGCATTGATCCGGCCGCAGGTGCGGTCACACCGTTCGACACCGGCGAACTTCTTGAAAAATTGCGCGATGCTGTTGCCGGCAAAGAATTATCCCTGCCCTCCGGCCTTGCGATGCCCCCGACGCCGGACAAGCTCGCCGCCGTTTCCGCTCCGGCCGCCGATGCGGATTTCAAGCCCGCAGTGGACAGCAACGACGTTGCGCTCTTCCGCGGCACCGTCGACCAGCAGTTCAACCACATCGCCAAGGCGCTGGAAACACTGCGCAAGGACGGGAGCAACCGCGAGTATGTGGACGCTCTGTTCCGTTCCCTGACCACCATCAGGAACTGCGCCAATTTCATGGGTCTGGAAGACATCAAGATTTACGCCCAGCGCACGGCAGGCATAGTGGAAAAAGCCCGGTCCACGAACATGGACTTTACCATCATGACCGACCTGCTGGATCAGGAATGCGCCATCCTGAAAGACTTGATCCCCCCGGCTCTGCAAGCGCTGACCGCCGAAGTCGCCGCTCCCGCCGGCAAACAGGAAGCCCAGTCGGCGCCTGCGGCGGAACGCGCGCCTGCGGTCCCGCAAGCCGCGGCGCCCGAAAAAACGACAACGGCGACGCCTCAAGCCGCGACAACGGCAACGCCCAAAGCTGCGGCAACACCCCCGGCGCCTGCGCCCAAAGCCGCGCCCGCGGCAACGCCTCCGGCGGCGGCAGCCGACGCCGCGCCCGCGGCGCCCAAAGCGGCGCCGGCCGCGCCGGCCGCACACCCCGCGCCGGCCGCCAAGCCGGGAGGAGGGGGCGATGCCGCGGCCAAAGTGTCTTCCACCATCCGCGTGGACCATGAGAAGCTCGACCACCTCATGAACCTGATCGGCGAACTCATCATCAACCGCAACCGCTACTCCATGCTCGCCCGCCAACTGGAAGAAACCGGCGGACAGGTGGATGTCTCCGTCATAGCCCAAAATCTTACGGAAACCACATACTCCATGGCCCGTATTTCCGACGACCTGCAAGACACCATCATGAAGGTGCGCATGGTGCCGGTGGCCTCGGTGTTCTCGCGTTTTCCCCGTTTGGTGCGTGACCTTTCGCGCAAAAGCGGCAAAGATGTGGCCCTGATTGTTGAAGGCGAGGAGACCGAACTGGACAAGAGTGTCGTGGAGGTCATCGGCGACCCGCTTGTGCATCTCATACGCAATTCCGTCGACCACGGCATTGAACCGGAGGCCGTCCGCCGCGAACGCGGCAAAACGCCTCAGGGCAGCGTCTGGCTGCGCGCTTTTTATAAAGGCAACTCCGTCGCCATTGAAATAGAGGACGACGGCAACGGCATAGACCCGGAAGTCATGCGTCAGGTCGCGGTCCGCAAGGGCATAATTACGCCCGAGGAAGCCAAAAATCTGGACGACCGCGAAGCAACCGAGCTTATTTTCGCCCCCGGTTTTTCCTCGGCGGAAGTGGTCACGGATATTTCCGGCCGAGGCGTGGGCATGGACGTGGTGCGCACGAACATCAAAAACCTCAAAGGCAGCATCAATATTCTCTCCGAAGTCGGCAAGGGCACCAAGTTCACGCTCGTCCTGCCCCTGACGCTGGCCATCATCGACGCCCTCATGGTCAACGTGGACAACGAGACTTTCGCCATCCCGCTGGATGCCGTATCCGAAACGGTAAAAATCGAGGCTGAACGCCTGACCGACGTCAAGGGCCGTAAAGCCGTCACCCTGCGCGGCGAGGTCCTGGGCATCATCAGCCTTGCGGAGTTCCTGGGGCTGCACTCCAACATGGTCAAGGAAGGGCTGTTGAACGTGGTGGTCATTGTGGACAATGACCGGCGTCTGGGTCTTGTTGTGGACCGTCTGCTGGAGCGGCAGGAAGTGGTGATCAAGCCGCTCGGCTCCTATCTGGGAGACATCAAGGGCATTTCGGGCGCAACCATCATGGGTGACGGGTCGGTTATCCTCATCCTCGACCCACACGAGATATACGCCCTTGCCACGTCGAAGACCGGTTGACCCGACGGCGCAAGCCGCGGCACCCGCTTGTGAGGCAGCCCGTGTGAACGAACACGCCGCGGAAAACAGCAGAAACTTTCCTGACGCTTCCGCAAGAAATTTCGCCGCGCGGCGTTGCCGCGAACTCCTGCACGGGTTGTTGTCCGGCTGGCCCCGACGTTCACGCTCCCTTCTCATCATGGGCGCGGGCAGCATGGAATTGGTGGAAAGTGTCTGGGAAGCCGGTTTCGACGTCACCGTACAGGATAACGATGCATCCAGGCTGGAGCGCGTCGGGAGCTTTATGGGCAGGCGCGTTGAATGTGTGCTTTCCGCTCCGGACCATCTGCCCTTCGACGACAAATCCTTCGACTATGCGGCGGCATCGCCGACCCTTGATTTTGCGGGCAACCCCGAGGCCGTGCAGACGGAAATGGGGCGGTTGTCCTGCGGCGGCGTGATTCTGATTTTTTTCAACGCGTGGTCCCTCTTCGGTCTGGAGTGCCTGGCCCGGCGGGCGGCAGCGTTCGCCGTCGCGCCGGGACGCCTGCGCAGCCCGAGCACGCCGGCCGCGACGGCACGCAAGGTCTGGCCCGGCAAAACGCGGGTCTGGGCTTCGGCCCTGCCGGGACCGAGCTGCACTTGGCGCGACGGATTTTTTTTGCGGCGCGTGAACAGCCTGGACCTCCCCCTGCCCCTCGGGGCCGTAGCCGGCCTGCGCGTGGATTTTGCGCCCATGTACGCCGGCACGCCGCTCGTCCTGCGCAACAGGGAGCCGGCCGTTTCCGCAAAACCATAGGGAAACGCCGACTGCAGGAGGCCGGCACATGCGCATCATCGCAGGCAAATACGGCGGACGGAGGCTCAAGACCACCGTCGGCCCCGGCTTCAGGCCGGCCATGGGCAAGGTGCGGGAATCCCTGTTTTCCATGCTCGAATCCACAGGCATCGTCTGGCCTCAGGTCCGCGCCCTGGACCTTTTTGCCGGCGGCGGCAGCCTGGGTTTTGAAGCCCTGAGCCGGGGCGCGGACCACGTCTGCTTCGTGGAATCAGCCCCCTACGCCGCCAAGGTGATCAAGGCCAATGCCGCCGCTCTGAAACTGGACGCTGCGGGCTTCGACATACGTTGCGAAGAGGTGGGCAGAGCCTTGGCTGTTGCTCCCGCGGAGCCTTTTACCCTGGTATTTATAGACCCGCCATACCGCGCGGAGCTTTTGCAGCGCACCCTGGACGCGCTGCTGAGGAAGCCGTTCACGACGCAGGGAGCCCTGATCAACGCCGAATTCCGCGCGGGAAGCGCCTTCGCGCCCGACAAGGCGCACCCGTCCCTGGAAGTGTCGGCGGACCGCGTCTATGGACAGACCCGCGTTATCCTGTGGAAAGTGCGGGAATCCGATGCTTGCCTGCAACTGTAAGCACGACAATCCCCACAGGAAGCTGCGCCGCCCGCAGCGGCGTGCGCCGGCGCTTTCCGGGAGACCTGCCGTCGGCATTGTTGCAATTCCACACTCAAACAAAGGACCGATATATGCAGCGTGAAGCCGGCGTCGCCGTCTACCCCGGCACCTTCGACCCCCTGACCAACGGTCACGCCGGTCTGGTCCGCAGGGCCTGCGCCATCTTCGACACTGTGGTCGTGGCCGTGGCCGGCGACAGCCCGAAAAATACCCTTTTTTCCGTGGAGGAACGCGTGGAAATGGCCCGTGCGGCCTTCGTCGACAACCCCAACGTGGAAGTGGAATCCTTTTCCGGTCTCACCGTGGACTATGCCGAGCGCCGCAAGGCGGGCGTCATCCTGCGCGGCCTGCGCGCGGTTTCCGATTTCGATTACGAGTTTCAAATCACGCTCATGAACCGCAAAATGAAACGTCATATTCACACGGTCTTTCTCATGGCGGATTACCAGTGGCTTTACATCAGTTCCACGGTAGTCAAGGCCTCTGCCAAGCTCGGAGGCGACATCAGGGGGCTGGTGCCGGAGAACGTTTACTACCGCCTGCGTGAGAAGTTCGGGTATCCCTATCCTGTGGACCCCGACGCGGAAGATGATGAATGACGCCGCGCCGGGAGGCGCTTTTTTTATCTGCACAATGGGCTGCAAGGTAAATCGCTACGAGGCGCAGGCCCTGCGCGAAAGCTGGGCGGCGCGGGGCATGAAGGAAGCCGCGCGGCCTGAAGACGCCGGGACCGTGGTCGTCAACTCCTGTGCGGTCACCGCCGCGGCAGTGGCCGACCTGCGGGCGGCCGTGCGTCGTTTCAGGCGCGCTGCCCCGGAGGCCGAAATCATCGTCACCGGCTGCGCTGCCGGGCCGGCAGGGATTGCGGAGCTGCCGGGTGCCTCCCGCCTTGTGCCCCAGCGCGACAAGGCCGGTCTTCTGGACTTGTTTTCCGGAAACGGCGCGACAGGGCCGCCGGGGTTTTCCGCAAACAACGCGGCAGGTGCGCCGGAATTCTCCGTGTCCTCCTGTGACCGTTCACGGGCGGTGCTCAAGATACAGGACGGTTGTTCCCACGCCTGCGCCTTCTGCATTGTGCCTTCGGTGAGGGGAGCCGCGCGTTCGCGCCCGCCGGAAGCATCGATCGGCGAGGCTCTGCGCCTGTTGCGCGCCGGTTTTCGGGAAATTGTGCTCAGCGGCGTCAACCTGCGCGCATACAGGGAGACCGGCGGGAGGGATTTCTGGGGTTTTCTGGAACGACTGGAGGATACGCTTGCTCCGGATTGGGCGGGTCGCGCGCGCCTGCGCCTGAGTTCCCTCGAACCCGGACAACTCGGCGACAGGGCGCTGGCCGTGCTGGGCCGCAGCCGCATGGTCGCACCGCATCTGCACCTGTCGCTGCAAAGCGGCGATCCGGCCGTTCTCATGCGTATGCGGCGCGGACACTATGAGCCTGAGGCGCTTCCGGAGTTTTTCGCCCGCCTGCGCGCCCTGTGGCCGCGTTTTGCCTTGGGCGCGGATATGTTGACGGGCTTTCCCGGCGAAACGGACGCGGAATTCGAGACCGGCCTGGACCTCATCCGGCGTCTTCCCCTGACCTATGCCCACGTGTTTCCCTATTCACGGCGTCCGGGCACGCCCGCCGCCGACATGCCCGGGCAGGTCGGGGCCGGGGTGAAGAAAGCGAGGGCGGCCCGTCTGCGCGCCTTCGCGCGGGAAAGGAAGGAAGCCTTTCTGCGTTCCCTGCTCGATGTCCCTTTGCTGTACGCGGTGTTTGAGGAAGGAAGCGGCGACCCGCGCACCGGCATGTGCGAATACTACGCGGAATGCCTCCTGCCGGATGAAGGCGCTGCGCGCGTCCGCCCCCGCGTACTGACGCCCGTCCGTCCCTTGGCGTTGCGCGGCGGCAGATTGCTCACGGCGCCGGCGCAATGACGGCGGACAAGAACTGCGCCGTGCGCATGCCGCCTGTTCCGGCGCTCTTTCCCAAGCGCAAAAAACGCAGAAAGACGAGGCTCGGCGTCCCGCCCGGACGTTCGAGCCGCTTGTACGTTGTCGTCGAGCCGTCCGCAGTCGGCCTGTTCCGCTATCTGCTGGAAGCGCACGACAACCTCGGTTTGATGACCGTGCTTGATCGCCGCAGAGCCGCGCTGCTGCTGCGCTTTGCCCCCGGCATGGAAAAGGAGATGCGGGAGTTCGTCGAGAGCGTGAAAGCGATGCTGCCGTGCTCCGACCCGGTGAAGCTGCCCGGCGCCGAGCCGTCCGCGAACTGCGGAACCACACCGACGGGCAAGTGTTCCAGACTGTTGAGCCTGCCGGGCACATTGTCTGCGGACGCGTCCCCTGCGCGGGGAAGCGCGAACCCCCGGCCTTGGGCGGACGTTTCCGGCGGAGACGGGTGATGCGGGGTAACACCGGCATTCTTCTGGTCGCTTACGGCTCTCCAGGAGCCGCGGCGCAACAGGCCCCGGATTGTTTCGAGAGCCTGGTAAGGCGGACCTTTCCTGCTCTGCCGGTGTATCGGGCGTTTACCTCGGAGAGCAGGCGTCGCGGAGCGTTTCAACAGGTATGTTGTATGCCTCCGGCGGCCGGGGCGCTGCCCCGGACCCCGCCGGGGGAAATGATTTCCACCGGACTCCCTCATCGGGGATATACATTTTCAAAGTTAAACCGCTCCGACCCGGCCGGCGGGCATAGAGATTCGGTATACGAGGCGTTGCTCCGCATGGGCGCCGGGCATTGCGCGCGCGTCGCGGTGCAAAGCCTGCACCTTGTGCCCGGCCTGGAATACCGGGCCATGACGGCGGAAATCGCCGAGGCCCTCAAGGCGGGCGGGCCGCCGCATATCCGGGTCGGCGCCCCGCTCCTCCACACGGAGGCGGACGCGCATGAAGCGGCGGCAGCCCTGACGGCGTTGTTTCCGGAAGAACGCGACCCGGATGAAGTCGTAGTCTGGGTAGGCCACGGCGGGAGCGCGTCGGACGACGTTTACGCGCGCTTTGCTTCTGCCGTCGCGGCGCTGGACAGGCGGGTGCTGCTGGGCACCTTGGCCGGAAAAAAAGGCGTTGAAAATATTATTGAGGAATTGCGCGCCCTGCGCAACGGATCTGCGGGCAGGGTACGGCTTGTTCCTCTGCTTGCCGCGGTAGGCAGGCATGCGGCCGAGGATATCGCCGGCGCCGGGGAACGCTCCTGGCGCGGGCGCATTGCGGCGGCGAGCTTCGACTGCCGCGTGGAACTCAAGGGTCTTGCGGAGCGCGAAGAATTTGCCCGTATCTGGCTCGCCCGTCTGGCGGCTGCGCTCGACGCGCTTGAGATAGGCGGTATCTCGTGAGGCGAGGGCAGAGCAGTTCGTGAGGCAAGACGGAACAGCCCCTCCGCCGCGGCCGGCGCTTCATTGCCGCATGGACCCGGTTTCGCCGTGCGTCGAAGAGAAGAACAGGCGTCAGGTATCGTCCCGGCTCTCAGTTTTTGCCTTGTCGGCGCGGGATGGGGTAATGTCTATTTCGTCCGGTTCAGTGGCGGCTTTTTTGAAATTTTTGATGGCCTTGCCGAGCCCGCTGCCTATCTCCGGCAGCCTTTTCGCGCCGAAAAGCACAAGACCTATAACGAGAACAACGAGAATTTCCTGAATGCCGATGCCCATAGATCCTCCATTTATAGGCGTTATCCTTTCAAAGCGGTATCGGGATGAACTCCGCCTTCAGGCGGTCCGAGCGTCCGGGGGCGGCCCGGTACTCGCCGCTCCAGCAGGAAGTACAGAACGTATCGGCATCGTTGCCGAACAAACCGGTCAGGCCTTCCAGCGAAAGATATCCCAAACTGTCCATGTTGAGCAAGGTACGTATTGCTTCCAGGTCCAGCCTGTGGGCCAGCAGATCTTCGCGCCGGGGAAAATCCACGCCGTAAATGCACGGATGGCGGGTTGGAGGGCAGGCAATGCGCAGATGGACTTCGCGCGCACCCGCGGAACGCAATTCCCGTCCCAAGGCCGAGGTTGTGGTTCCCCGGATAAGCGAATCGTCTACGAGGACTACGCGTTTACCGCGCACCACCGCGCGCACGACGTTGTTTTTCATGCGCACGGCCGCGGCCCGCGCCTCCTGCCCGGGGGAAATGAAGCTGCGGCCGACGTAGTGGTTGCGGATAAGCCCCCGTTCAAAGGGCAGGTTGAGGCCGTCCGCATAACCCATGGCCGCACTCATGCCCGAGTCGGGGATGGGCACAACGACGTCGGCGTCGGCCGGGTGTTCCTGCGCAAGCTTTATGCCGCTGCGCCGGCGGAACAGATGCGGCGTCTCGCCGAAGACCAGGGAGTCCGGACGGGCGAAATAGATAAGTTCCAGCAGACATCGGGCCGGCGTGGGCGTGTTTTCCGCAAAAAACAGGGAATGTCGGCCGTTTTCGTCAAAAATGACCATTTCTCCCGGTTCCACTTCCCGCTCAAAAACCGCTCCGATCTGGTCAAAGGCGCAGGTTTCCGAAGCGACGACCAATCCGTCGCCGAGATGCCCCAAAACCAAGGGACGGTATCCCAAAGGGTCGCGCGCGGCAATCAGGCGGTCGGGGAAGAGCAGGATCACGGCAAAGGCAGGCCCGGCCAAGGCCAGGATGCGGCCGATTTCCTTATCGTTGACGGCCAGTTCATGCGCCAGGAGATGCAGGAAGATTTCGCTGTCCGTGGTTGTCTGAAAGAGCGCGCCGCCGGAGCACAGGGCGTTGCACAGCCTTTGCGAGTCGGCCAGATTGCCGTTGTGCGCGACAGCGGCTTCCCCGCCGGCATAACGCCCTGTGAGGGGTTGCGCGTTGGCGGCGCTGCTTTCGCCGGCCGTCGAATAGCGGACATGCCCGACAGCCGCGCTGCCCGGCAGGCGGCGCGCGGCATCGCCGGCAAAGACGGAAGACACCAGCCCCATGCCTTTGTACACATGCAGGCGGCCGGCATGGCTTGTCGCTATGCCGGCCGATTCCTGTCCGCGATGCTGCAGGGCGTGTAGACCGAGAGCGGCAACCGGGGCCGCTTCCGGCACATTGTACAGTCCGATGACGCCGCAGGCGTCGCGAGGATGATCATTCACGGCATTACGCCCCGGTAAAGAAAACGTCCGGCTGCGATGGATGCTTTCGGCGCGCCCGTCCTAGAGCGGATTGATATTGAAAATATCCATCCGCTCTACTTCATTCGGTAGGTTATTCTTCCGCGCGTGAGGTCATACGGAGAAATTTCCACTTTGACCCTGTCGCCGGGCAGGATGCGGATATAAAACTTGCGCATTTTCCCCGAAATATGCGCCAGCACCGTGTGGCCGTTTTCCAGTTCCACCCGGAACATGGCGTTGGGCAAGGCTTCCTGCACGGTGCCGTCTATCTCAAGCGCTTCTTCCTTGGCCATAAAAACCCCGTTTTAATCCACATCCGGCTCCGCCCATCGGAAGACTCCACCCAGGCGGATGGAAACCGGGTGGATTGCCCGCTCCCGGAAGGGAGAGATTGCAACCTATAAAAGAATTTCGGATAAGCGTGGTTCGTGCCATGTTTCGGCGGTCCTGTCAATCGGGACAATCGTAGGAAAATCGACAATTCGTCGTAATAGTTGACGTTCATTTCATCATGAAGCCGGCAGCCGCCCGCAGGACGCGCAACATGATCTGTCGTCAAGGCTGCGCATAATGCCGCAGAGTTCGCCCTCGCGTTCGCCCCCGCAGGTGCCGCGCAGGCGTTCAAGGTGCTTCTTCAGAAGCTCCAGGGACGCTATCTTTGCATCGACATCGGCGATATGCGCGTCAACCAGATTCGCAATCCATGTGCAGTCGCGTCGGGGTTTGTCCCTGAACAACAGCAGATCCCTGATTTCCGCCGGTCTCATGCCGTGCTCGCGGCAGTGCATGATGAAACCGAGCCTTTCCAGGTCTTTCGCCCCGTACAGCCGATAGTTGCCCTCCGTCCTTTCCGGTGCGGGCAGAAGACCTTCCTTCTCGTAATAGCGGATTGTCACTACCTTGCAGCCGCTTTTCTCCGCAAGTTCACCAATTTTCATTTTTTTCCGCCGCCGCTTTTGTTCGCCGATTCGCCGATTTTCATTACCGACCCTCCGGCGCTGTTCTTCACCGGCTCAACGATGTTTCTCGTTACTTTTCAGGTAGTTTGCTTCACCGATTCGCCGCTTTTTATTTTTTCCCCGCATGAGAAAAAAGGACTTGACCCTATAGTAACTATAGATATTACCGTTGTCAAAAAGAGAAAGCGATACACAAGGAGATACATCATGACCAGCACAAGCGCCGACGCCGTATGCGGGTGTTGCGGATGCGCCCCGGCGGCGGAACCGCCGGCAGGCGCCGCCCCGCCTGCAATCCCTTGGCGGAGGCCCGCAGCGGCAAGCCTGCTTGCCGCTGCGGCCGAAGCTGTTGAATTCCTCGGCGAATGGAACGTCCGCCCTTTCGGCATAGACCTGCACGCCCCGACAATAAGCAGTTTCGCTCCTGCCGGGTATCTGCCGGTGATCCTCGCGGTCGCCGCCATTTGTCTCTGCGGCCTTTCCACCTATAAGAACGGGTGGAACTCGCTCAGACATCTGAAGCCGGATATCGAAGCGCTCATGGCGGCGGCGGTGACCGGAGCGGTCGTCATCGGGCAGTATGCCGAGGCCGCCATGGTCACGGCGCTGTTCAATCTCGCCGAAGTCATTGAAAGCGCCTGCCTGGAACGCGCGCGCGGAGACATCAAAAAACTGCTCTCCCTTGCGCCCGAAACGGCGACCGTGCAGAGTCCCGACGGTCACTGGGCGGAAACGGACGCCCGCAGGGTTCGCGTGGGGAGCTTGGTGCGCGTGAAGCCCGGCGAACGCATCGGCCTTGACGGCGTTGTCGTTCAGGGCCGATCGGCCGTCAATCAGGCTCCGGTCACCGGCGAAAGCATGCCTGTGGAAAAAAGCGAGGGTGATACGGTGTTTGCCGGAACCATCAACGAAGACGGTTCCTTTATCTTCCGCGTAAGCGCCGCCGCGAACGATTCCACCCTGACCCGCATCATCCGCGCCGTGGAAGAAGCCCAGGCCGCGCGCGCCCCGGTCCAGCGCTTTGTCGACCGTTTCGCGGCAATCTATACGCCCGCTGTGTTTCTCACGGCGGCCGCCGTAGCCGCCGTTCCTTCCCTGTACGCGGGG
>JAITEY010000255.1 GCA_031281815.1 Desulfovibrio sp.
AACCGTTTTAGCTGCTCCAGCACGTCGATGGCCTGCTTCGACAGCGGTACAACATGGAGCTTCCCCATTTTCATCTTGTTGGCCGGGATGCGCCACAGTTTCGCATCCCAGTCAATCTCCGTCCACTCGGCATGGCGAATCTCGCCCGGACGGGCAAATGTCAGCGCAGAAAATTTGAGAGCAAGGCAAGTAAGCGGGCTTGTGCTTTCATACGAGTCAATGGCCTTCATCAGCTTTCTCGCATCGCTTGGGTCGGTTATAGCCGCCCTGTTTGTTGCGCGGAGCATTTGGTACTGACTACCACGAAGCTGCGTCGTCCAATCAACGGTGACTCCGGGGATTTCCGTATCTATGCCGTGCCGCAGGATGAGAGAAATGTGGGAGCGCACTTTTTTGAGTGTAGGTATTTTGCCTTGCGCCTGCAACGTGTCCAAAATCGCCTTGATGTCGGCCTTGGTCACGGAGGCTATGGGCTGACTGCCAATACGGGGGAAAACGTGCAGGTTCAGGATTTTTTGCACGTCATCCAAGTGAACAGCTGACCAACGTGGCGTCTGTGCGGCAATCCATTCCTCCGCCACAGCTTGGAAGGTCTGCCCATTGGCCTTGACTTTTGCCTTCTCCGCTTTTTTGGCGGCGGCGGGGTCAATGCCTTGGCGTATTTGCCTTCTGGCCTCTAAAGCCATTTCACGCGCTTCTGCAAGGGATAATTCCGGGTAGGGGCCAAGGGTAAGCTGCTGTGCTTTGCCTTGGAAATTGTACTTGAGGCGGAAAACTTTTTTGCCTGCCGTGGAAACGGCGACAACCATGCCGCCGACGGTGCCGTCGCTGGCTGTGTAGGGCTTGGCTTCGGGCTTGAGAGACCTGATTTTGGTGTCTGTGAGCTTCTCGGACATAGGGCAAAACCTCCTTGGGGGAACCCTTTGCCCTTATTTTTGCCCTATATTTTGCCTCCTCTCAAGACCCCTTCTGGACTTTTCTGAAACAAATAAAAAAGCTGAAACCTTGCATTATCACATGGTTTTTAGCCTTTTTACTGCCTTATGAGGCATACATTTGGCGTCGCCAACGGGACTTGAACCCGTGTCGGCAGCTTGAGAGGCTGCTGTCCTGACCGGCTAGACGATGGCGACAATCCTTGCAAACACTAGTTATTCAGGCATACTTCCCACATTGGATATCCACTTTCCCCACTGTATTCCCCACAAGACGCAAATTCGGTTCAAACGTCCGGCCAAGCGGTTTCTACTCTCTCCCGAATTGTGACGGTATACCCGCCTATAGAGCCGGTTTTCACAAACTTGCTCTTCTGCATACCAATGGATATATCAACCTATTCCGTTGGTGTCCTTCTTTTTTCCTTCAAGTTCGGCAGAACCCTACTCGGAATCATGGCCGCCGTCACGAAGTTTTTTCGGCAGCGGCGGCGCACATATACCACACTTCGGTCATCACCTATGACAAAAAACTGTTGACGTTATTTCCAGGTCATACAATGAGCGTCGGCAATTTCCTTCGAATGTGAGTTGCGGCATAGCGCACGGTTTTACTCACATGGAATCCGAAAGCCCGTGAGGGCTGTTTTCAGCGTGTTGCGAGCATGGGCGGCAGCCAGAGCGCGGCGGGTGCAAGCAGGGGGAGAAAACCGAGAAGTTCGGCTGCTTCTCTGGGCAGAAAGGGCAGGCAGAAACGGTGGACGCCCAGAGCGGCAAGGACGGCCGCCGCGGCAACGCACAGGTGCGCCGGCCGGAATTCCAGGCCGCGGCGCATCGCCAAGCCCACGGTGCAGACCGCCATAAAGGCCTTGGTGCCGGATATCGCCCACGCCGCCCCCCAGGCGCCTTGCGCGGGGACCAGCACGGCGCACAGGGCAACATTGAGCGCAAGCCCGGCGAGATACACAACAAAGACCTGCCGGTGCAGGCCCATGCTGAGCAGCATGCATACGGCTAGGTTGTGCAGGAAAGAGGCCGTGATGCACGGGAGCTGCGCGCGCAGCAGACCGGCTGCTCCAAGGTATGTCTGCCCGTAAATCAGGTCCAGTATTCTATCGCCTTCCGTAAACAGCGGATAGCCGGAGACAAGGCCCAGAAGCAGCAGGCATTTGACGGAAAAATTGTTCAGGCGCATGAAGGATGCGCGGTCTTTGTTCCATTGTCCGGCCATAAGCGGGAACATGACCTTTTCAATAAGCGCCCCCGAGATGAGAATGCTCAATCCGTCCACCAATTCCCAGGGCGCGTTGTACAATCCCAAGGCATAAGCGCCGCTGCCGTAATCAAGCATGTACATGTTGAGCTTGTTGTAGAGCAGGCCGCAAACGGCTATGCCCGCAAAAATCAGGGCATCCCGGCTGCGGGGATGCCGCGTCCCGGTCCGCGGGGCGTCGAGTCCTGAACGCCTGCGCAGCAACGGAGCTATGCACAAAAAGACGACCGTTGCCTCCGCAAGCTTGAAACAGGCCGTGACCGGCAGAGGAGCGTCAAGCAGCAGAGCGCCGATGCCGAAAAGGCTTCCGGCAAACGCGGCCGGGACGCGGATGCGCATCTCCGTATCCTGCCGCCCCTGCACGCGGCACAGCGCGAAAAAGGATTGCGCCGCCGACAGGGGCCCCATGCCCGTAGCGACGATGAGCATGATCAGCGTTTTTCCCGAGCCGTAGCCGAGGCAGAAACAGAGAAAAGCGAGCAGGGCCAGCGACAGGAACACGAGGCGAAACTGGATGCGCAAAGTTTGCAGCAGGATGCCGCGCTTGTCGGCGCGGTTTTCACTGAGCAGCGGTACGAGATAGCTGTCGAAGCCCGCGCCGGTGATCATGGCGACAAGCATGCCGAGCGCGGCGGCCAGAGTAAAAAGGCCGAAAGTTTCCGGCCCGGAACGGGCCAGCAGGATCATGAAAACGCCGCTGAGCAGCCCGCTGCCCCACTGCGCGCATACCATAAAACCGAAACGGCGCGAAAGCGGTTTCAGAAAAACGGAAACCCCGGCGGCGGGCGCGGCGCCGGCGTCCTGTTCAGGCCCTGCCGCGGAGCACGCGCTCGTATACTTCTTCATGTTTTTCAACCATGGTCCGCAGAGAATAGGACTCCAGCACCCTCTGCCTGCCCGCTCGGCCGAAGCGAAGGCGGTCCCCGGCGTCGTTCAGCAGCCGCAGCATACCGTCCGCAAGCGCGGCGGCGTCCCCGGCGGGGGTCAGCAGCCCCGTCCTTTCGTGCAGCACGGCTTCCGCATTGCCGCCCACATTGGTGGCCAGCACCGGCAGAGCGCAGGACATGGCCTCCAGCACGGCGTTGGGCGTGCCTTCATGATCCGAGGCCAGAACAAAGAGTCGGGCCTTATGCAGCCATGTCCGCACCTTGCGGCTGTTTCCGTGCAGAAAGACTTTACCGCATAGGGGCGGCGTCCGGGATTGCCTGAAAATTGCCTCCCGGCAGCTTCCGTCCCCGACCAGATGCAGTTCGGCATCCGGCCTGTCGCGCAGAACGCGGGCAAAGGCTTCAAGCAACAACGCGTGGTTTTTGGCCGGAACCAGCCTGGCGACGCAAAGGACGCACGCCGGTTTTGCCCGGAACGGTCCGCAAGCATCAGCCGCGGGCGCATGCTCCCCGTTGCCTTCGGGAACGGACGGCTCTTCCGCCGAGGCATCGGGCGGACGAAGAGCGTACGCGTCGCCGGCGGGCGCATCCTCCTCCCGGCGTTCGGGCGTGGACGGTTTTCCCGGTAATGCTTCGGGCGGGCGGAAAAAGTCCGCGTCCACGCCGTTGGGTATGTAAACGACCTTGTGTTCCGGAATGCGAACAGCGCGTTGCAGGGTACGGCAAATGGACAGGGCGTTGCCGATGTGGATATCGGCCAGTTTGTGCAGCAGGCGTTCGTGTTGACCCTCGACGGCGGCTTGACCGCGGCAGCAGGCGATGACCGCGGGCAGGCGCAGCATACGGGCGAAAATTCTCCCCCAGATGTTGGGCAGAACGGTCATAAGCTGCACCAGCGGCGGTCTTTCCCGCGACAGGTAGCGCCACAGGGCGGGCAGGGCGCGGATAACGGCAAAATCCGCGGAGTCCGTCAGCGACAGGACGCTGATGCCGCGCGTTGCGGCCTCGGGCAGCAGGTCGCCGCTTCCGGCGCGCAACGTGACAAGCAGCGGCGCAAACCGCGTTTTGTCCAGGCGCGATGCCAGTTCCAGTGCTTGGCGCTGCGTGCCCCCGAATTCGAGGTCTTCCAGAAGCAGGAGCAGCGGCACGGGTCCGTTGCGGCGCGTCATGCGCGGGTTCCCCGATCACGGAACATGTGCCGCCGTGTTCCCGGAACACCGTGTCGCGTCGGCCTCTTCCGCCGCCGGCAGGGTAGAGCGCACGCCGGACAACGACCATTGCCCGCGCACCGCGGCATACGCGGCATACAGCACCGCCGGGATAACCTGCACCAGATGCAGAACAAGGGCAAAGGCGAGAGCTTCGCTTTTATCCATGTTTATCAGGCTCAGAGCGGCGACGACGGATGCTTCGAAGGTGCCTATCCCTCCCGGCGTGCCGGGGAGCATGACCCCGACGGCCCCGGCCGCCGTCAGCAGCAGGCCGGTAAACAGGTCAGGGGCGGTATTGTGGAAATAGGCGAAAAACAGGGCATTGAAAATGCAGAACCCCGTCCAGACGGGCAGGGTCAAGGCCGACAGCCGCAGGGAAGAAGGACGGTATTGTTCGCCGGCAAGGCGCAGTATCACGGCGTCCAGTTGCGTGCGCAGGGCTGCGTTGGGCAACACGGAGACGCACTTGTGAAAAAATTGCCGGAAACGGCGGACGAGCACCAGACCCGCAATCAGCGCGAGCGGCAGCGCCAGTGTCGGCATGTAGAGTTCCGGAGCGTCGAAATACACGCCCACGCCGACCGCCAGGAGCAATACGGCCAGGAGATCGCTCAGGCGTTCCCAGAAGACGGCGCACAGTGTCGCGGGAATGGATATCGCGCAGTTCACCGACAGGTAGACGGACTTGACCACGTCGCCCAAGCGCGCCGGCAACAGCGTATTCACGCCCGAGCAGAGAAAGCAGCTTCGGACGGCCCGCGACAGAGAACAGCGTTTTTCCAAAATATAGTACAGGCGCAATCCCTGGAGCAGGGCCGATGTGCTGAACAGCAGACAGGCGGCGGCAAAGGCGTGCATGGGCAGGGCGCTGAAGGCCGCCGTGAAACGCCGTGCGTCGAGGTTCTGAAATAAGTACAGGCAACAGACCGCCGGTACGGCCGCCACCGCCAGGACTTTGAGCATCGTGCCCCGGGCGGGCGTCATGGATTCTTGTCTTCCGGAATAAATTTGACGACTGTCTTGAAGCCGGGGCGCAGGAGGTCGTCGTCATTGGGGAGCTCGATGCGGACATTGTAATAGCTGGGGCGATCAACATTCATGTCGTCGGGATAGCGGTCTATATGGCTGACGACGCCGGCGCGGACGCCGTCCAGCGACACAACCTGCACCGTGGCTTTGCCGCCTATGCGCAGGCCGGGTATCTCGGCTTCAAAAACGCGCGTGCGCACTTCCACCGGATTGGTGCGCCCTATGGTGACGGCGGCGGGCAGGGCAGGGACGATGCCCCCGGCGCGCAACGACGGGTCCACAAGCAACACCTCGCCCTCCATGGGACTGAGCAGTTCTCCGGACTCGGGAACATTGCCGTCCTGCATGGAAACGCCCAGCTTGCGTTCGACGATGGCCCGTCTGTTGTCGAGTTCGTTTTTGTCTATTTTCATCAATCCGGCCAGCAACCGGGATTTGTCGCGCAACTGTTCCACATTGTGTTTCAGTGTTCTCAGCAGGTCGGCCGACCCCATCTGGGCCGCCGACAGGCGTTTGGCGCTTTCGTATTCCTTGTTGAGGTCGGTGATGCGTATCTCGTTGTCGGCAAGGGAAATCTGCGTGTTGATGATGGTTCTGTCCAGGGAGAGGTACTGCAGTATCGCCAGGATGGATTCATCCTTGAGCTTGAAGCGTATCAGCGGTTGTCCTTCTTTGACCTTGTCGCCGGGGCGAACCAGCACTTCCGTGACGGTGCCCGCATACTCCAGCGGGACGTTGTACATGACCGTGGCAAAAATTTTTCCGTTGTGCCCGGCATCTTCGTCAAAGGCGTGTGCCCGCTGCGGCGCAAGGACAAGCAGGGCAACGAGCAGGGCGGGAATCAGGAATTCCGCAGGCCGAGGACGCATCCCGGCTCTGCCCGGAACCGTCCGCGAGGGTTCCGCGGAGGCGCGGCCTGTCGCCCGCGTCTCCGGTACGCCGGAAAGGACCGGCCGGTGACTTGGGCCTGTAGGAACCGCGGGCATTGCCGGCGTCCCCGGTACGCGGGAAAGGTTCGACGACCGGTTCACAGCGGCGCCTGTGCTTCGTTGCTTCCGGCGTCTTCAAAATACCGGCGCCTGAAATTCCCGCTCAACAGCCAGTTGGAAAACTCCCTGAGCTTGAGTTGCATTTCGGCTTCGAGCATGGCGAGTTCCTCTTCATAAAGTCGGGTTCTGATATTGTCCACAACAGAGAAGTCAACCTGCCCGCTGCGGTACTGCAATTCGGCTCTCTGCTCGTCCAGGGCCAGTGCGGCTACCTTGTTCCGCGCCGCCTCAAACGAACCCGCGGCCATTCTGTATTCGTTCCAGGCCGCCTGCCATCCTGCGGCGAAGCCCGTACGCGCCGCTTTGGCCCGTTGCAGTTCCTGAAGTTTGCGCAGACGGCTGCCCTGCAGGCCGCGTTCACGCTCACCCCAATCCAGCAGGGGCATTGTGAAGGTGATATTCAGGAAAATGTCGTCTTTGGTGGAATACGTGGCGTAGTCGCTGGTCGGGTTGGCCGCGTAAACGTCCATGTTCATGGTGGGCAGGTAGCGGGTCCAGCCCACCATGATGTCATAGTCGCGCAGCTTCAGCGCCAGCTTGAACATTGTCGACTCCGGCGAAGTCTGCCAGACGCTTTCCCAGGAATGTTTCGTAAGGATTGCGGACGCCCCGTCGGTATCCAGCATTTTGTTCAGGCTTGCGGGATCGATGCTCAGTTTCCTGTCCAGGTCCAGGCCGGTCAGAACCTTGAGATTGAGGAGCAGGGAGGCTATCGACGCCTCGGTTTTCTCCAGTTCCGCGGCAATACGTTTTTCAAAGTGCGCGGCCTTGGCCTGCTCCAGGGGGTTGGGGGTAGGACCTTCCTTGGCTTTTTGATACGCCGAGAACTGCTTCGCCTGCTCAAGCCGGGTCTTCTGCAGGTCTCGCAATTTTTCCCTGCTCTGCAGGCCGAGGATGGCGTCGCCTATCTGCCCGGCCTTTTTTTCCAGCGCCGTTTTATGGGTGAGCAGGGCAATATCTTCCATGAGCAGGGAGGCCTTATGGGAAAAATAACTCACGACCGGCTCGAAGCCGTAAACAACAAAACCGAGGCGGAAGGATGTGTCTTCGTATTGCTTGTGTTGGCGCGTGGTGTTGGCGATGACGCGGAAAAAGCTCTGTATGCTCGGAAATCTCTTGCTGTAGGCGGACTCCGAATCCATCTGCGTCAGTTCCAGGCCGATCAGGCTTTCCGCCATATCCGGCGCGTGGTGCGCCGCGGTAAGGATGCAGTCGTCAAAAGACAGGGTTTTGTCCGCGGGAGGCAGGGGGGCGACCGGCAATTTCTCTTCGGACCATGCGCTTTCCCTGTCGAGGACGTTTGTGTTCCACGGGGGGCCGAGCCTGTCGTTGCCCGCGATTTTCCTCGCGCAGCCGCCGGCGCTTGCCGTCAGCAGCAACATTACGAGGAACAGCAGGGCGCGTCCGTTGCTTACCGGGGGCATCAGAACTTCCTTTATGGTCCGAAATCTCTCCCTGCAGGGAGACTCCCGCTCGGCGTCCGGCAGAGCCGGGCACAAAAGCGTTGTTCACATCGGGTTTCAGGCGACAATCGCCCGTCCGTCCCGAAGCTGATAGACCGAATCGCAATAATCCGCCACCTGGGGGTCATGGGTGACGATAATAATCCCGACCGCAAGGTTTTCGCATACGCGGCGGAAATGCGCCATGAGTTTTTTGGTGTTCTCGCCGTCGAGTTGTCCCGTCGGTTCATCCGCGAGCAGTACCTTGGGGTTGCCGATAAGGGCGCGGGCAATGGCCACACGCTGCTGTTCGCCGCCGGAAAGCAGATTGCTCCGCGCCTGCGCCTTGCCGGCAAGATTCACCGATTCCAGCAATTCCCTGACCCGTGCCAGACGTTCCCTGCGCGGCACCCCGGAATACATGAGGGGAAACTCAACGTTTTCCTCCACCGTGGAATAGGAGAACACGGCGCAGCTTTGCAGGATGAAGCCGAAAAACCGCCTGCGGAACAGGGCCTGTTCCCGGGCGTCGAGGCTGAGCAAATCCCGGCCCATGCCGGTGTATGTGCCGCCGTCGGGCTTTTGGAGCAGCCCGAGGATGAGCAGCAGGGTGGATTTGCCGCAACCGGACGGCCCCATGACCGCGGCCATGCGCCCGGCATGGAGCGTCAGGGAAACGCCGCGCAGAGCCTGATACGTCCCGTAGCTTTTGACGATATCGACGGCAGCCAGCAATTCTTCCGCGGCGGCCGCGCCTGTGTTTGTTGTCTGCAGCACCTGATGCGCTCCGCAGCTTTTGCTGTGCCCGTGCTTGTCGTCATGCGACAGAGCGTCATACCCCGCTGTTACTCAAAGCGCAAGGCCGCGGCCACGTCCATGCGCCCGGCCTGCACGGCCGGCCACGTGCCGCCGAGCGCGCCGACAAGCGATGCTGCCGCAAGGCAGAGCGGCACATGCAGAATGATGGAAAGCCAGGCAACGGACATGTCCATGGCCAGGCAAACCGCCAGAATGGCGATGATCCCGAAAAGTATGCCGGCCAGACCGCCGAGGAGGGCATTGCACAACGCTTCGCCCAGAAACTGCCGCATGATGTCGCCCTGCTCCGCCCCCATGGCAAGTTGCAGGCCGATTTCACGCGTGCGCTCGCGCACCGCGGCAAAAGAACTCTGCCAGATGCCGAAAGCGCCCAGTCCCAACGAAGCCGCTATACCCAGCAACAGCAGTACATGTACCCTGCTGATGATCGTCCGCACCGTCGTTATTTCATCCTTGGCATATTCTATCTTGAAATACGGTGTATTTTGCTGTGAAAGAATGAGTTGAGGCATCTTTTTGATAATCGGTTCAACATCATCAATACCGCGCATACGCAAAAGTAACATATTCGGGTATGTATTATGGGCAAGAAGCCTATCTGATGCTGTTGTCAATGGAATAAAACAATCTAATGTCCTACTACGCATCATAAGACCACCGGCAATACCTACAACAGTGTAATTATCATTAAAAATTGTCAAACTTTTTCCTATATACGGTCCATTTTGAAATAAGTTGCGCGCAAGATCTATACCTAAAACACAAACGCGAGAGCGTCTTTTTTCATCAATATCATTTAATAATCTCCCTTGATCAGCCTGGAGTTCGTAGACTTTCCAAAAGAAAGGATCTACACCGCGTATGCGAATATAAACATTTTTATCTTGTACTTGTGTTTGTATGACTTCAACAAATCGCATTGAAAGACCGGCATACATAACTTCAGGAATATTTCTAAACATAGCTACGGTTTTATCGGTAAAAAAGTGGGGTGGAGTATTAGGATATAAGTGCTCCTCCATAGTTACTGACAGAATTGTGACATTACCAATGAGAGCCACATCGCCTACGATGCGGTTTTCAAGGTCTTTGCCGACAACATCGACGCCGATGAACATGGCGATGCCGAGGCTGATGGACAAAATCACGCCGAGTTTCAACTGGCGTAATTGTCGTTTGACGACGATACGCAGCAGGTCGGAAGTCTTCAGCACAGGTTGTCGACCCGTATGCGGCAAGATTTGCGCGGGGGAGGGTTCTTGAAAATTTGAACGGCTTCATAGTACGGAAGAAGTCGGGCAATGTAAAGGTACGGGATTTTCTGCGGCATTGGACGAATGAACCTCGCAATTAGAGTGTGTTGCGCTTGAGATTGCCGCATGACGGCGAAGTAAGTTAGCCCCGCGGCAGTCTCGCGGCAGGGATTTGCAGGCAAATCCTTGCAGAGCGGATGGATATGTTCACTATCAATCCGCTCTAACGGGAACTGTCGTCGGTTTCCCGCAACCGTTGACGACGGCGCCGATCATGATGCCCAGATAGCTCATGGCCAGCCCCATCCACCAAGTGCGATAAAAATCGTGGCCGAAGATGCCGTTGATCGGCCACGCCGCGAATCCTATCCAGAACCAGACCGTAAGGCGCCAGTAGATACTTGTTCCCTCACCCGCGCTTTCTTCCCGCAGGCGCGGCCGGATGCGCTTGTATCCCCACCACAGGAAGCCAGCCAGAAAGACCGTGCCGAGGGCAAACCCCACCAGCCCGTGCGCGTACAGCATATCCAGAAAGATGTTGTGCGGATGACTGATGGTGATGAGGTCTTTTCCCGGTACGAGGTCCAGCGCGCGAAAGGCCGTGTTGTATTGCCCGGCGCCGGCTCCGAACCAGGGGTGTTCCAGGAAAACGTTCCATGCCAGTTTCCAAAGGCTCCAGCGTCCGTCCTCCGTCACGGCGTCCAGTTGCGCTCTGCCTTGCAGCAACAGTATGACCGCCAGAACAACCGGGAACAGGAGAGCATACCGCCGGTACGGCTTTGCGTCGGCCTGCAGAAGCCGGAGAGTGAGCGCCGAGGCCGCGGCCAGCGCTCCGCTGCGGCTTGCCGCCCCTACAAGGAGAAAGAACGCGGGCCAGAGAGCCGCCGTCCACATGAAGGCGGCGCTCACGGGCGGCAGCCCGCGCCGCAGCACGGACCACAGCCCGAATGCGGGAATCACGGCCAGGGCGATATAATTCCCCACGCTGTAATCTCCCAGGCTGCCCGTAAGCCGTCCGGCGTTGAGGGCATTGCCCAGAATGAAGTCTCTGCCGGTACAGGCCTGCCAGACGCCGTCCAGTCCCTGCCAGAAACAGACCGCTGCGCAGGCCCAGACCAGACGGCGCAGGTCTTTCTCTTCGCGGACGCATTCCATGGCGATGAAGGGCAGAATGATGCCCATGTTGAGGTTTTTGCCGACGTGTTGCAGAGAGGAAAACATATTTTCCGAAAAAAGCACGCCGATGAGCATCATCGACCACAGGCAATAAAAGAGGGGTCGCGCGTCCAGCCTGCTCCATACGCCGGCGTGCGGGTTGCCGCGGTAATAGAGCATCAGGAAAACGAAGGACACGACCGGCATGACGTCGCGCACGGCGTAGCCGGCCGGGTAGACGGCCAGCGTCAGCCAGAACGACCAGAACAGGCGGAGAAATCGGCGTTCTTCGGGAGGCAGGCGCCGCACGGCGGCAATGTGTTCTTTTACGGACAAGGTCCATCCCGTTACAGGCAAAGTCGGTGCATTGTGCAATCTACACGACTCCGGCGGGGTCCGGGGCAAAGTCCCGGAGAGTTATATCCCGATGAGTCCCAGGAGGCCTGCCGAGAGCGGGGACATGTGCAGGCGCGCCAGCGTTGCCGGCCATGTGCCGCTCCTGTTGCTGTTTTCAAAACGGTGCACGGCGTCGGGGCGTCCCGGCGGGTTGGCTCCGCCGTAGACAACGAAAAAGATGGTGAACCCCGCGTCGCGGGCGAGTTTTTCGGCTTCCGCGCACCGGCGTCCCCACGGCCAGCACAGGCTCCGCACCGTGTGACCCAAAACGCGCTCCAGGTCCTCCTTGCCCGAACCGATTTCGCGCCACATGCGTTCACTGCGTTCGGCATCGGTTTCGTAGCGTCCCAGTCGGCCTTTATACGACGCGAGCAGGGCGCGCAAGTCCTCCGGGCCGGAACGTCCGGCGAAAAAGTCGGCCGCCGCGTCGAAATCCTGCGGCACGAGTTTTTTGATGTCCTCAACCATATCCGGGTTCGCCCTAAAAGCGCGGGAGAGCAGGCCGGGTTTGACGGGAAAATCCGGCATACCCCAGACCGGTTCCTCCTCCGTCCGGTAAAAGGTGCGCATCTGCGTGCGGGGGCGGAAGAAATCCCTGTAGACGGGGCTTGCGTACACACCGTAATGCCCGCGGCCGTGGGCGGCAATGCGGAAAATGCCGCTCGCATCCATGGCAGCGGCTTCGGCCCGGCCCAGAAAAACGTCCTTGCGCACGGTGAATCCCTGCGCGGTCAGGGTCAAGGGCCGGGCTACGCCGGTCGGCACGGCGGCCCGGCCGGACAACACGTCGTCAAAGGGCGCGCGCGGTTCCGTCTGTGTCTCAAGTCTGTCGGCCACGGGGAAACAGACCGCCTTGTGACCGTATTTGTGCAGTATGGGCAGGGCATAAAAATAATTGTCAAGGTAGCCGTCGTCAAAGGTCAGGAGCAGGCTGCCGTCCGGCAAACCGTCTCCGTCAAACAGATAGGCTTCGGCCTCGTCGAGACCGATCCCGCGCATGCCGCGCTCCGCAAGAATCCGGCATTGTTCATCGAAGCGGGCCGGAGAAACGGTCATGCGCCACGCGACCTCATTGACGTAATGGTTCATGATTACGGGAAGACTTCTGATTCCTTTTTTCGAGCTGAAGCTAAACGGCATAAGTATTCCATTCACTACAAATCATTACAAATTATCCATATATCGACCGTTAATTCACTCACTGCAAATTATTCATGTATCGGTCGCTCATCCACTTTTGCTTGAGAAACGGAACGAAGAATCGTCAATAGGCTCCTTTGCCGCTGATCAGGGCCGGAACGGTGCGGATGATTATATAGATATCCAACCATACCGACCAGTTGTAGACATAGCGCTGATCAAGTTCCACGCGTTCGGCATAGGAGAGGTCGTTGCGTCCGGAAACCTGCCAGAGTCCGGTAATACCCGGGCGAACGCGCTTATAGAGCGCATAGGCATCGCCGTAGCGGCGTATTTCGTCGGCGACTATGGGGCGCGGACCGACCAGACTCATGTCGCCCATGATGACGTTGAGGATTTGCGGCAGTTCGTCCAGACCGGTGCGGCGCAGGATGCGTCCGACCCCGGTCAGACGCGGATCGTCGGCGAGTTTTTGGTCCTCATCCCATTCCCGGCGCAGCTTGTCGTTCACGGCAAGGGTTTCCCGCAGGATCCGCGGGGCATCGGCCACCATGGTGCGAAACTTGAACAACGTGAAGATGTTTCCGTGCCGGCCCACCCTTTTTTGCGAGAAAAACACCGGCCCCCGGCTGTCCAGGCGGATAAGCAGCGCGGCCGCGGGGAGCAGCGCGAGCAGAACGACCCCGGCCGGCAGGCAGACGAGCAGATCCAGCAGTCGTTTCAGGCGCATCCTCGCCGGGTCCAGCAGGTTCTGACGCATAGACAGCACAGACCCGCAGGGAAAATTCGCCGCATGCAACGAAGTCTGCTTGAGCCAGAAGGTTTCGGGTTTGACGACGATGCGCCGGAAGCGCTTGCCGAGCTTGAGCACGAGTTCGGGGACGGCATCGCCGGCCAGGGGGTCGAGCAGAATGCAGACTATGGCGTCGGAGCAGGCGCGTTCCAGGTTGTCGAGATACCGGTCTTCCGTTGTGCCGTCGGGCGTCCGCAGCTTGCCGTCGGCGTTCAGGGGGACGCGCGCGGCGATATAAAGTCCGCTGCGGCGGGCGTTGCCGAAGGCGCGCGCGGCGGCACCGTCTTCACCCTCGGGCGCGAACAGCAGTACCGGGTAGCCCCACCATGTCTTCTGCGCGCACAGGCTGCGGGTCAGGCAACGGAACAGGGGCACGGCGACAAGGGTAGCAAGCCAGGCCGTGAGCACGGCGAAGCGGGAAAACAACTCCCCCTGCCTGCCGATGAAAAACAGGAAGCCGAGAAACAGGAAGCCGATGCTCGTTCCCAGGCTCAGGCGCTTCAGTTCTTCTTCCGGAGAACGCATTATGCCCGGATAAAGACCCAGCGTCGCATACAGAGGGATGAAGAGCAGCAGGACAGGGGCGATGCTCAGGTAAAGTTCCGGGGGTATGTGGCCGCCGCTCGCCTCGCGCAGGACGCAGGCGAAAAGAGGGCCGACGACAACGGCGCACAGATCCGAAAGAAGCAACGCATTGCGGGTGGAACGCAGACGAGGCAGGCGCAACGGCATCACAGTCCCGCCTTCAGCGTTGAGTCTCCACTCCCTGCATCGACGGCGAACTGCATTTCATACAGTTTGGCGTAGAGCGGGCTTGCGCGCACCAGTTCGGCATGGTTGCCCTGCGCGACTATCTTGCCTTTGTCCAGCACCAGAATGCGGTCTGCGCCCATGATTGTCGAGAGCCTGTGGGCCACGGCGATGCTTGTCCTGTCGGCCAGGAGGTTGTCAAGGGCATTCTGCACCAGACGTTCGGATTCCGAGTCCAGGGCGCTGGTGGCTTCATCAAGGATCAGGAGCGGAGCGTTCTTGATCAGGGCGCGGGCGATGGTAAGCCGTTGCTTCTGGCCGCCGGAGATTTTGATGCCCCGTTCCCCGATCAGCGTGTCGAAGCCCTGCGGCATGGCACGGATAAACTCGGCGGCGTGCGCGGCCTCCGCGGAACTGCGGACCAGTTCGTCATCCGCGCCTTCCAGTCCGTAAATGATGTTTTCTCTTACAGACGTGTTGAACAGAAAGGCATCTTGAGAAACTGTGGAGATGAGCGAACGCAGGGAATACAGGTCATACTCTCTCAAGTCCGTGTCGTTCAGCGTCAACCTGCCTTCCTGCGGGTCGTAAAAGCGCGGGATGAGGTTGACGACGGTGCTTTTGCCCGCCCCCGAAGGGCCGACCAGAGCAATCTTTTCCCCGGCCTTGACGGAAAATGATATGCCGTCCAGCGCCTTGGTGCCGTCCGGGTAGGAGAACACGACATTTTCAAAGCGCAGTTCCCTGAAAGGCGGCGCAAAGGCGATCCCGCCGCCCGTCTCCATACGCAGGACCGGGTTGTCCAGCAGGCCGAAGACCCGCTCCGCCCCGGCAAGCGCCGTCTGCACGGACAGATTTGCCGCGCTGAATTTTTTGACCGGTTCATACATTAAAATCAGGGCGGTAATAAAGGAAAAAAAAGTTCCCGGACTCTGCCGTCCGTCGATGACCTGCATGCCTCCGACAAATATCACCAGACTGATGCCCGCGGCGGCGATGATTTCCATGCTGCATGACGCGAATTCGCCGGTCAGCGTCCCTTTCAGGGCAAGATTCATCAGTCTGCGGTTCTCGCGGTCAAAGCGTTCTTTTTCCCGTTCCTCGGCGCCGAAAATCTTGACTACCTTGATGCCGCTCAACACTTCCTGCAGTTGCGACGTCAGATCGCCGGTCTGTTCCATGCCTTTGCGGGAAAGTCTGCGCACCCGCCTGCCGAAATACACGAAAGGCCAAAAGACGAGAGGCAGAACGACGACCGACCAGAGGGCCAGTTCGAAATTTTGGTAAAATACCACGCCGGCGAGGCTGATCAAGGTGATGACCTGACGCACGATCATCACGGCGGCAGGCATGCTGGCGCGGATTGCGGCGACGTCGTTCATAATGTGCGACATGATGACGCCGGTGCGCGAACGTTCAAAAAAACCGACCGGCAACATGATGATCTTGTTGCACAGTTCATCGCGCAGCACTTCCAGCACCTTGAGGCCGGCATAGTGCATGAGATAGTTCTGCAGCAGTTTCATCAGCGCCTTCAGTAGGGTCACGCCGACGAAGGCAAGGGGGATGAACAGCAGGAGTTCAGTGTTTTTGTCGACAAACAGCTCATCCAGGGCCGGTTTGACGAGCCATGCCGTGCCGGCGTCGCAGAGGCCGGCGGCGGTCATGAACAGGGCGGCGAAAAAGATGTGGACTTTGTAGGGGAAAAAGTAGCGGAGACAGCGCGTGAACAGCTTTGCGCCGCGGTGTTTTTCGGAGGGAGCCCGGTCCCGGTCGGGTGCGCCTTCCTGCATCGTTTCAGAGGCTCACAAGTTCCACGTTTGCCGGGGCGAGGGGGGTGTTGAGAAAGATGCCGCCCACGCGCGCGAAGCGTTCCGGGGCGTCCGTGGTGAGGAAACGCAGGCGCCCGGAAGGCGTCGTGTCGCGGGAGCCGTCCGGTTGCCGCAAAAGATCCCGGCGCGTCAGTTCTTCCTCCACGGCTTCGGCGGTGGTTTCCGCCGAATCAATGATCACGGGCTCCGGTCCGGCGACCGAGGCCACGGCTCCGGCCAGCGGCGGAAAATGCGTGCAGCCGAGCACGATGCAGTCCGGGCGGAACCTGTCGTCCCCCGCCTCTTCCCCCATGACCGGAGCCAGATAACGCGCCGCCGTGATTTCGGCTATGGGGCCGGTCAGCCAGCCTTCCTCCGCCATGGGGACGAAAAGAGTGCAGGCCACGCCTCTGACCGAGGCATCGGGACGCAGGGCGTGTATGGCCTTGTCGTAGGCCCGGCAGTTGACGGTTGACTCCGTGCCCAGGATCAGGATGTTGCCGCCGCGCTTTTTGCCGGAGACAACCGCGCAGGCCGCGCGCGCGCCGGGCTCCACCACGCCGATAACGGGCAGGGGAGCGAAGGCTTTCTGCAACTCGGGCAGGGCGGCTGCCGTTGCGGTATTGCAGGCCACGACCAGCAGCTTGATGCGGCGTTCCACCAACTTTTCCGCGGCCTGCAGGGCGTAGCGCACGATGGTGCCCCTGCTTTTCGTGCCGTAAGGCAGGCGGGCCGTGTCGCCCAGGTACAGGCAGTGCTCGCGCTTCAGGCGTCTGTGTACCGCGGAAAGCACGGTCAGCCCGCCTATTCCGGAATCGAAAATGCCGATGGGCAGTTCGCGGGCTTCAGCGCCTGCAGCCGTCATCGTTTTCCTCCCACAGGGCATAGCCTGAAGCCGTCACCGGGGCGTTCAGGGAGTTCAGCACGCGCTCCAGTTGAATGCCTTCCCGCAGGGGGGCGCCGTGGCCGAAGGCGGCGCGTATGCCCATGCTCACGAACTGTACGGCCCTGTCCATCGCCAGGGGCAGACTGTCCCCCTGCATCATGCTCCCCAGCAACACGCTGGTGAAACAATCGCCCGTTCCGGGGTAGTCCGCCGGCAGCCAGGCACAGTCAACGCGCCAGAAATGGTTGTGCCGTCGGTGGTAGGCGACCGTTGCGCTTCGTCCGGCCCCGGCGCAGGGCACGCCGGTAATGACGGCGATGTCCGGCCCGTTGTCCGTAAGCCTGCGCAGCCAGTCGCGCAGGCGCCCCTCATCCATGCCGTCGCGGGCGATGTCCTGCGGGTAACGTTCGCCGAGCAACAGGGCGGCTTCGGTAAGATTGGGCGTAATGCAGTCGGCCTTGCGCGCCAGAACGCGCATGGTTTCCACCATGTCCATGTTCATGGTCGGCTCCAGCCGGCCGTTGTCGCCGAGAACCGGATCGACAACCGCCAAACCGCCCGGCTTCAGACAGTCGTCAATGCACTCCGCCACGATTCCGGCCTGCTCGGCGGACCCCAGAAAACCGCTGTACACGGCGTCGAATTGCAGTCCGAGCTCTTTCCAGTGCCGCAGAAAACCGGCCATGTGCCCGGTCAGATCGGCGAAACGGAAATCTTCAAACCCCGTGGTGCCGGTGGAGAGCACAGCCGTCGGCAACGGGCATACCTGGATGCCGAGCGTGGAAAAAACAGGGATGACGACCATCAGCGAAGTATGGCCGAAACCGGCAAGGTCGTGAACAGCAGCCAAGCGTTGTACAGTAGCCATCAAGTGTGTGCGGTCCCGGCGTTTCCATATTCGAATTTCAACTATTCAACCCACCGAATCCGTCCGCCGGCCGGCATGTCCCCTCTCTGAAAGGAAAAGTTGTTCGAAAGGTATGCCCGGCGTTGCCGGACGTCAAGGGGAATCTCCCGCAGAATCTCGCACGGGCAGGTATAACATAGCGTAAAAATTGTTATTGTCGCACTTAGTACCGGGTAACACCTGTTTTTACGCCTCCGGCGGCCGGGGCGCTGCCCCTGCCCCCGCCGGGGGAAATGATTTCCCCAGTCGGCCCTGCGCCGGCTCAGGCCGACTCCCCACATTGGGCTGATGCGAAAGGAAAAACGACGGAGGATGGAACCGGTAAGCCCGGGCTTGAGGTGTGACTGAGGCAATACTACCCGTTATCCTGTCATTGGTACGTACAATGACTCTTCATAGTCTTTTTTTGGAAAAACGGTATTCGAATACTGAATGAATCAGCGTTTCTCAGGATTTTATCGAAAACGGAACGACCTTGGCCCCTGACCGCCGCGCAGAGGCGCCTTGCCATATGCGTTCCTTCGGCGTAAACCCGACAGCGGGCTGTGCAGCGAAGTAACAGGCATTCGAAGATTGATTCTGTGACTGATTATAGGAACGTTCGCATGAGGAGTTCCATCGTGGTCGGCAAATATTTTGCAGTTCTTGTCCTGACCTGCCTGCTGTTCGGGTTGCGGCCGGACTGTCCGTACGCGAAGACGCCGCCTGAGTATCCGGTGTTCCGCACATATACGGATATTCCCGGCGTCACGGCGGAAGAAATCGCCGCCATAGAAGCTCTGAAAAAACGCCGCGGCAGTTTCACCTTCGCCATGACCCTCACGACTGAGTCCTTCTACAGGGACGACGGGACCATCGGCGGGTTCAGCAGCCTGTTCTGCGCCTGGCTGACCGAGTTGTTCGGCGTGCCCTTCAAGCCGGACATCGTGGAGTGGGACGCGCTCATTGCGGGACTGGCCTCCCGCCGGCTTGATTTCACCGGAGAATTGACGCCGACCCCGGAGCGCCGGAAAATCTACTACATGACCGACGCCATAGCCGAGCGTTCCATCAATTGTTTTCGGCTTGCCGGCAGCGGGGCATTGCCCGAACCGACGCCCCCGCAGCGGCGGCGTTTCGCATTCTTTCAAGGCACCATCACCGGCGGCAGCGTCGAAGAGGCCGTTGGTGTCCCCTTTGACGCCGTCTACGTGAAAAACCACGCCGAGGCCGCGGCACTGCTGCGCGAAGGGGCCGTCGACGCCTTTTTCACGGACGGTCCCGCCGAAGCGGCCTTTGACGTTTACGGCGACATCACGGCGGAGGAATACTTTCCGCCGATTTACCCGCCGGTTTCCCTTTCCACCGCCGACCCCGAACTCGCTCCCTTTATCGGCGCGGTGCAGAAATATCTGGACCAGGGCGCCGGTTACCACCTGGCGGAGCTGTATAACCGGGGAGATGATGAATATCGAAAGCACAAATTTTTTCGTCAGCTTGATGAGAAAGAAAAAGCCTACCTGCACATGCACGGCGACGGGCGCGAGATTCCCGTCGCGGTGAAATACGACAATTATCCTTTTAGTTTTTATAACACGACGGAGCGGCAGTGGCAGGGCATAGCCCTTGATGTGCTGCATGAAATCAGTGCGCTTTCCGGGCTTTCCTTTGCTGTCGCAAATGCGCCCGGTACGGCTTGGCCGGAACTGCTCGGCGGACTGGAGGAGGGAAAAGCGGCCCTGATCTCTGAGTTGATTCCCACCAAAGAGCGCAAAGGGCGCTTCCTCTGGCCGGAGACGCCGTACTGCACCGACAATTTCGCCCTTATCTCCCGCGCGGATAAGGAGAACATCAAGGTCAACCAAATTCTCTACTCCTCGGTGGCCGTCGCGCGAGGCACCGCATACGAGGAAATCTTCAACTCCTGGTTCCCCAACCACCAGCGTACTGTACGCTTTGACTCCACAAACGAGTGCTTCGCCGCGTTGGAAAACGGAGAAGTGGATTTCGTCATGGCCGGCAGCGCCTTGATGCTGCACATGACGCACTATCAGGAGAAGCCCTGGTTCAAAGTGAACATCCTGTTCGCAAACACCTATTCTTCATCCTTCGGCCTGAACAAAAACGAGACAACCCTCTGTTCCATCATCGGCAAGGCGCAGAAGCTGGTGGACACGGAAAGGATTGCAGAGCAGTGGACCCGCCGAGTATTCGACTACAAGGCCCAGCTTGCGCACGCCCGGCTGCCCTATATCGTAGGGCTGACCGCCTTGCTGGCCGTGGTCATGGCGCTTTTGCTCGTGCTTTTGCAGCGCAGCAGGCACTTTGCAGCGGAACTGGCAGTGCAGGTCGAAGCCGCTGCGCAGGCCTCACGGGCGAAGAGCGAGTTTCTGTCCCGTATGAGTCACGAAATACGCACGCCCATGAATGTCGTCGTCGGCCTTGCCGAAGTGCTGGTTCAGCGCGATTTGCCCCCGGACGCCGCAAAGGAGGCCCGGCACATCAGGCAGGCCGGCAT
>JAITEY010000027.1 GCA_031281815.1 Desulfovibrio sp.
GTCGCGCGCATCGTCGCGGGCGACGATATTCAAAAAGAGGGCGGCATCGTCAACCGTGCGCGTCAGCGTCCCCAGATGGGACAAGGTGGTCATGGCGCTGGGCGGCCACTGCGGTACGCGGCCGAATCCCGGCTTCATCCCGAACACGCCGCAAAAGCCGGCCGGGATGCGTATGGAGCCGCCCGCATCGGACCCCTGATGCAGGACGCCCATGTTGAGGGCGGCGGCAACGGCCGCGCCGCCGGATGAGCCGCCGGAGGTGCGCTCCGGATTCCAGGGGTTGCGGGTAATGCCGTACACGGGGCTGTCCGTCACGCCCTTCCAGCCGAATTCCGGGGTCGTGGTTTTGCCGAGCAAAACGGCGCCCGCCTCACGCATGCGCCGGGCAAACGGAGCGTCCACATCGGGATTGCGCGCCGGGTCGACGGTAAGGGAACCTTTGCGCGTCGGCATGCCCGCGGCGTAGGTCAGGTCCTTGATGGACGAGGGGATGCCGTCCGCCGGGCCGAGCGGGAGCCCGGCCGCGAACCGGGCTTCGGATTTGCGCGCGGCCTCCAGAGCGCCCGACTCGTCGATGAAACAGTAGGCATTGACCTCGGCGTTGAACCGGGCAATGCGCTTCAGAGCCGCCCCGGCGGCTTCCACAGGGGAAAGTTTGCGGGAACGGAACAGTTCCCCCAGTTCCAGGGCCGTCATCTCGCCCGGATCCGTCTTGTCGGTCATAGCGTCCTCGTTTCTTTCATACCGCCGGATCTGCCCGGCCCGCCCCCGAAGCAAGCCCCGTCATAAGTAGCCTCGTTTCTTTCATACCGCCAGATAGCGGTCACGCACGTTGTTACGGTCACGGGCGAAGTCTTCGGCGCTTCCGGAGTACACGATGCGCCCTTCTTCGAGCACATAGTGCCGGTCCGCCAGTTTTTCGCAGATGAGCAGATTCTGCTCGACGAGCAGCACGGCTATCCCCGTCTGCCTGATTGTGACCAGAACTTTGACGATGTCGTCCACAATGACCGGCGCGAGTCCTTCCGTCGGCTCGTCGAGAAGGAGCATTTTCGGGTTGGTCAGGAGCCCGCGGGCTATGGACAGCATTTGCTGTTCGCCGCCGGAGAGCGCGCCGCCGCCGTTCTTGCGCCGCTCGTGGAGCACGGGGAAAAGTCCGTAGATTTTTTTCAGCGTCCAGTCGCCGGGCCGCACGGCTACAGCGAGGTTTTCCTCAACGCTCAGCATGCTGAAAATGCCCCGGTTTTCGGGCACCAGGGAGATGCCCGCGCGGGCCGTCTCGTAGATTTCCCGTCCCACAAGTTCCCGTCCTTCAAAGGTCACGGAGCCGGATGCGGGACGAAGCGCGCCGACAATGGAGCGCAACGTGGTGGTCTTGCCCGCGCCGTTGCGCCCCAGCAGGCTGACCAGTTCCCCCCGGCCCACGAAAAGCGACACCCCTTCAAGAATACGGCTTTTCCCGTAATAGGCGTGAACGTCGGTGAGCGTCAGCATCTGGGGCCTCTCCCGGGCAGGCTTCACGGATGCGGGGCGGACGGGAGGACCGACATCAGGCCACCTCGCCCAGGTAGGCTTCGCGGACGCGCGGGTCGGCGCGAACCTCTTCGGGTTTGCCTTCGACCAGGATGCCGCCCCGGCTCATGACCGTAATCGTGTCGCTGACGGACATGACGATGCCCATGTTGTGCTCTATCAGCATGACGCTGTACTCTTTGCCGAGGTCGGCGATCAGTTCCGTCATCATCGGGATGTCGTTCACGCCCATGCCGGCGGTAGGCTCGTCCAGGAGCAGAAGCTCGGGTTTGCCGCACAGGGCCATGCCGACTTCCAGAAGACGCTGCTGCCCGTGCGAGAGGTCGCCCGCGGCGACGGCGGCTTTGCGGGTCAGGCCCAGGCGCTCCATGACGCGGTCGGCCAGTTCGGTATGTTCCTTGCGCGCGCCGGCTGAACGCCAGAAAACGAGAGCGCCGTTGCCGTCACGGCCCTGCGACGCCAGACGCAGGTTTTCGCGCACCGTGAGATTCTGGAACAGGCTGGTAATCTGGAAAGAGCGGGCCATGCCCGACCCCACCCTGGCATGGGCTGACCTGTTGGTGATTTCCTCGCCGTTGAAAAGGATGCGCCCGCCCGTAGGCCGCCTGCCGCCCGTCAGGCAGTGGAACAAGGACGTTTTGCCCGCGCCGTTGGGTCCGATTACGGAATGCACCGTTTTGCGCCTTACCCGCAGGTTGACTTTGTCCACCGCCCTGAAGCCTCCGTACGACAGGCTCAGGTTCTCGGTTGTGAGGATATGCCGATCATTCATCGCATGACTCCTTATGCGCATTCCGCATTATTCCATCGGGTGTGCCGCCCCGGCATTCTCCGGGACGCCGTCCGGCGTCCGGCGCGTTCCGCCGCCGCGGCGGAAGCGGCGCATGAGGCTTTCCACGCCGCCCCAGAGACCGCCCGGCAGGTACAGCACGATGAGGATCAGCGCCCCGCCCGTCAAAATCAACCAACGCGGCCAGATTTCGGACAGAATGTCGGAAATGATCACCCAGGCCCCCGCGCCGAGCAGGGAACCGAGCAGGGAACCTGTACCGCCTATGACGGTCATAATCACGATGTTCTCGGACATGGAAAGCTGAATGTTCTCCAGGGGGGCGAAGTTCAGCAGCATGGCATACAGAGCCCCTGCCGGTGCCGTAACGGCGCCGGAGACGGCAAAAGCTACAATTTTAAAGTTTCTCGTGTCGTAGCCCAGCGCGCCGGCGCGGGCTTCGTTTTCGCGCACGGCGATCAGCGTGCTTCCGAAGGGGGAGGCTATGATCTTCCGGACGGCGATGAAAATCAGGAAAAAGAGCGCGGCCGTAAACGCGTAGTAAGCCGTCGCGTCGCTCAGGTCGACCAGGGTGACGCCGAACAGCGTCGGCGACGGCCGCGGAACGTCCAGAAGACCGTTGTCGCCGCCTGTCCAGTCGGACAGTGTGTAGGCGATAAAGTACGCCGTCTGGTTGAAGGCCAGGGTCATCATCACAAAATAGATGCCGGTACGCCGGATGGCCAGCGCGCCGACCAGGGCCGCCAGTATCGCCCCGGCGACGGCCGCCGTCAGCAACGCCGGCAGCAGACCGAACCCGCCGTGGATCATGACCAGGGAAGAAAGGTAGGCGCCGGAACCGAAAAAAATCGCCTGCCCGAAGGACAGCAGTCCCCCGTAGCCGAGCAGCAGGTTGCAGGCCAACGTCGCCATCGCGAAAATCAGAATCTCCGTCGCCATGGTGCGGGAAGGCAGCACGACCGGCATCAGCACCAGAAGCGCGGCGACAACGGCAGCGGGTCCGCCGGGCAGCCGGGAACACAGGGAAGCCGACGCATCCCGGCGTTGCCCGGAGCGGCCCGGAGAACTCTGCGCGGGGAGCGGCTCACCTGTCGCATTCACGCTCAGGCCCTCCCGAACAGGCCGTAAGGCCTGAGTAAAATAACCGCGGCCATGGTCCCGTAAATCATCAGGCTCGCGCCCTCCGGCCATATCGTGCTCATCAGGCTTTGCACCAGCCCGACCAGCAAACCTCCGAGCAGCGCCCCCGTAAACGAGCCCATGCCGCCGATAACCACCACCACAAAGGCGATGCCCAGAACCTCCGGTCCCATGAAGGGATGTACGCCCCGGATCGGGGCGGAAAGTATTCCGGCCAGCCCGGCCAACCCCACGCCCAAGGCAAAGGTCCGGGCAAAGAGACGGTGGATGTTCGTGCCGAGCAGGGCAACCATTTCCGCGCTTTCACTCCCGGCTCTCACCAGCCCGCCGAAGCGCGTCCATTCAAGCAGGTACCAGAGCGCGAAACCGATGAGCGCGGTAAAGGCTATCAGGAACAGACGGTAGGTCGGGTAGGCGAAATTCCACAAGGTCACAACGCCCTGCAACCCGTCGGGAACCGGAATGCTCTTGCCTATCGGTCCCCACAGCATGATTGTCGCTTCCTGCAGAATCAGCGAGATACCCACGGTGACGAGAATATGAAACGTGTGGGGCAGGCGGTAGATGCGCCGGATAAGCGTCACTTCCGCCGCCCAGGCCAGAAAGGCGACAACAGGCGGACCCGCGAGCAGCGAAATCCAAAAACTGCCCGTCAGTTCCGTCAGCGACCAGCACAGGTAGCCGCCGAGCATGAAAAAGGCGCCGTGCGCGAAGTTCACGAAATTCAACAGTCCGAAGATTATGGTCAGACCCGCCGAGAGGAGGAAATAGATCATGCCCAGCCCCAGACCGTTGAGAACCTGAAAAAGGTACAGCATTCCGCGCCGCCTCGCCGCTTGCGACTCTGCGGGTCAGCGCATTCTGCAGAGGATTTGGTCGCCTTCCGGAAAGGATTTTCCGGAGCTGACCACCGTCGCCAGATCGTCGCGGTCGTTCATCGCGGCTTTCCCTTTGCCCCGCAGCAGATAGTAATCCTTGATCACCTGGTGATCTTGAGCGCGGATCATTTCCGGGCCTGTCGGTCCGTCGTACCGCATGCCTTCCATAGCTTTGATCACGGCGGCGCCGTCCGTCGTCCCGGCTTTGGCCACGGCATCAAAAATGATTTTCGTGATGATGTAGTCGCCGGCCAGCGGATAATTCGGATTGATGCCGTAAACTTCGCGCGTGCGCTTGACCAGGGCGTTGTTGACGGGCGCGTCGACCTGATGCCAATACTGCGCGCCGAGGTAGACGCCTTCCAGAAGATCGGGGCCCAGGGACTGGAACCAGTCGAGACCCTGCGTCCAGGCCAGGAGTATGGTCATTTTGCTTTTCATGCCGAAGTTGGCCGCCTGGCGCAGACAACTCGCGCCGTTGCCGCCGAAGCCCAAAATCAGCAGCACGTCGGGGTTCGCCGCCGCAGCATTGGTCAGGTAGCCGGAATATTCCTGTTCCTGGGTCGAGTGGTAGCTGTTGCCGACATGTTCGATGCCCAGTTCCGCGAACAGGTTTTCGGCGGCCGTCAGCAGGGCTTCGCCGAACACGTACTGCGGCGTGATGGAATACCAGCGTTTGGCCTTGGGATTGGACTCAAAAAGCGGGCGGACGGTCTGCTGTACGGCGCCGTATGTGGGGACGGTCCAGCGGAAGGTCGCCTTGTTGCATTCCGAGGCGGTAATTTCATCCGCGCCTGCCGGGGTCATGAAGACGCCGCCGGCCTTGTTGATTTCCTTGCCCACGGCCAGCGCGGTGGAGGACAGGGTACAGCCGCCGAACAAGCGGGCGTTCTGCTGCTGTACGGCTTCCTGCACCTTGCGCACGGTGCGTCCGGGGTTGCCTTCGGTGTCGATGGTGACGTAGCGGGGCGTTGCCCCGAGCAGCGGGCCGTAGTCGTCAACGGCAAGTTTCGACCCTTTTTCGGCGAATTCTCCGTAGCTTGCGTATGCGCCGGACATGGATTTCAGTCCGTAAAACGTCACCGGGTCCGCGGCGAGGCTGCGCCTCAGCAACGGAGGGGTCATCATCAGCGACGTCGCGGCAAGACCTGTTTTCAGAAACGTCCGTCTGTTCATGCGATACCTCCCGAAAGGAAACAGTTGTCGTGTGCATGCGGAAATTTTGCGGGCCGCCGCCTCCCCGCGTCGTTGTGTACGTCGATGCTGACATAGGCCTTCTGCAATTTTCGGGCCACATCCGCATCCGCAGCCCTGCTGCCGCATAACACAGAGATACGCTTGCGTATACCGGTTATCTCGGGAACTCGGCGGCGTATTTTTTTACAAAAATGCCGACCTTGCGGCCGAGAAGACTACCGTTCGGTATTTTTTCCGCCGGAATCTTCCAAACGGACTTTTTTGGAAATCGGAGAGCGACCGGCGCGGCGCGCCTTGTCACTGCGGGAGCGAACTGCTATGCTCAGGCGCATCCGGGATGCCGATTCCTAATGGTCTGTAACCCTTGGATGTCGTCACGCTTTTTTATCCCCAGGAGCCGCCTCATGCCCGGCGAATATCCGTTTTTACCTGTTTTTTCCAAGGTGCGTGCGCTCAATTTCGGCACACGGTTTTCCCCTTGTCAACCGTAAACCGCCCTTGGGAGCTTGCCGTGAACATGTTTCGCTTTGTCGTTTCGCTGGTGTTCGTCGCCTTGTTGCCGATGTCCGCCGCTTTTGCCGAAAGCGCCGCGGTAAGCAAGGCGGAGTGGGCGACGTTGATGAAAAATCCCGAATTCCGCGATGCGGAACGACGCCTCGGCAACGCCTATAAAGCGGCGCTGGCCGCTCGCTCGGAGGCGGACCGCAAAGCCTTGCGCGATGCGCAGCGGCAATGGAACGCGCAACGGGAAAAGGCCGCTTTCGAGCAATTCGGGAAGGGCACGCCGCGCTATGTGCGATTTTTCATCGACGAGGCCGTTGCGCGTGCCGCCGAACTGCAACAAACGCAACCGGCAAAACCCGCCCCCGCCGTTTCCCCCAAGGCGGGTACGGACAACGCCCCGGCACGTCCTCCCGCTTCCGTCAAATCCGATGTTTCGCCGGGTGCCCCTGCGGCGCGGACGGGCAACGCCCCGGCGCGTCCTCCCGCCTCCGTCAAATCCGATGTTTCACCGGGCGCCGCCGCCGGTGACGGAAAAGGCGGATTTACCATGAAAAGCAGCAGGCAGTATGCCGGCTTATCCTTGGAACTGTCCGTATCCTATCCGCAGGGACTGAGCGAGGCGGCGGATGCCGCGGTGCAGCGGACGGCGCAGGCTGTGTTCGACGAAACCGTGGCTTCCTATGAAAAAGCGGCGGCGGAACGCGCCGCCGAATCGTCCGCCGATACCGGGGCAACGGCCGGATGGGAAAGCACGACCGGCTATACGCTGTTCCAACCCTCGGCGCGCTGTGCCTCCGTCCTCTTCGAAACCTACGAGTTCTCCGGCGGCGCGCACCCGAATCATCTGCTCGCGGCGAGAACTTACGATCTGCCCACAGGCAGGGAACTGACGATAAACGACCTGTTTCCCCAAAAAGTCCCCGGCGACGCCCTTGCCCAACGCATCGTCGCAAGCGTGCTGCAGCAGAAAATGACCCGAAATGCCGTCACCGGCGACGAAAAGAACAACGTGGACCTGAGTATGGACAGAATTCTGCTCACGCCCGCCGGAATGCGCGTTGTCTATGCGCCGTATGAAATGGGCAGCTACGCGGAAGGCGAGTATACTGTGGATATCCCGAAACAGGATTTGCTGAAGCTCGGCGCCGACCCGACGCTGTGGCGCTGACCCGCGCCGGTCGGAGCGCCGCACGCTTGACTCGGATACGGACCTCCGGCATACCCGAATGACGGTCCGGCGCGATGAGGGCTGTATGCGCCGCTGTTGCAGCATTGTCGTACTTTCGGCGGGGAGCAATAAGCATGTATTCGTTACTGGAAAATTTCTCACTGCGCGCTGTTCTTGAAACATTTCCAAACGCCGTATTTCTGAAAAACAGCGATCTGCGCTATGTCTTTATCAATAAAGCCTATGAAATGATGTTCGGAATCAAGAAAGAAGATATAATAGGCAAGACCGTGCTTGATCTCGAATACCTCCCCAATGATGATCGCTCTTTCTATCAGTGTGAAGACCTTAAAATGTTGAAAGATGCAAAAATCGGTCATCATATTGTCAAATATACTTTTTCGGATGGGAAAGTACATATCTGTCATTATTGGATAAGCGGTTTTGTTCAGGATAACGGCGTACGCGGACTGCTGGGAGTCATCGTTGATGTCGACCAGGAACGCAAAGTAATCGCCATGCTCCAGAAAAAAATCCATACAGTGGTTTTACAAAAAAGGCAGATTGAAGAGGAAAGCACTATTGATTTCCTGACCGGTCTGCATACCCGGAAATTGTTTGAGGACGCGTTGTTCAGGTATGCCGCTGCGGGCGACAGGCGTTTCTCGTGTATTATGTTTGATATAGATCATTTCAAGGCGGTCAACGACACCTTCGGGCACCCGGCGGGCGACACTGTTCTCAAAGAGGTCGCGCAGGTTTTCAAGGAGTGTTCGCGGACCGGCGATATCGTATGTCGCTACGGCGGGGAGGAGTTTGTCCTCCTCCTGCCCGGCAGCGGGCTGGGCACGGCGGTATCCGTTGCGGAGAGAATGCGGGAGCGCGTTGCCGAAAAGGTGGGTCTGCCGGACGGCCGCTGTATCACCGTGAGCGCGGGGTGCAGCGAACATGCGGAGGGCGAATACGGATCCCTGGTCCTGCAGCGCGCCGACGACGCCCTGTATGCGGCCAAAAACTCCGGCCGGAACCGGGTATGCATGCTGCGCGCGCCCGCCTCGCCGCAGGCGACGCTTTGAAGGCGCCGTCGTGAGAAATTCCTTTAAAGAAACATAGTGAAAATCCTGTGCATCGACGCTCCGGCTTCGCCGTTTGCGGCTCTGGGGCATGAGGTCCGCTTCGTCCATCCCGCTTCCACGGTTGCGGATATCCCGGCATTGCCGGAACTGCGGGACTTCACGCCGGATCTGATTGTTCAGCAGGAATCCCTGCATCGTCCGGTCTTTCTGAAAAATTTGGAACAAGTCCCCTGTCCGGCGCTTTTCTGGTCTTTGGATACCCATCTCAATATCCACTGGCAAAAATATTACCTGCGGCTTTTCAACGCCGTAGGTACCCCGCATGTCGCCTTTTTCGCGCGCATGCCCGCCCGGTGGACGCCGAAGCGCCTGTTCCGGCTGGCTATGTTCGGCCCCGATCTGCCCTGGCGTCCCCATGCGGAACGGACACGGGCAACGGGTTTCGCGGGTCTGGACAATCCCGGAACACGCCCTCTGCGCTCCCGCTTTCTCCAGATACTGCAACCCCTGGGCCTGACTGCCGTTTCCGGTCTGAATCAGGCGGAGATGCTGGAGTTTTACCGGGATACCCGCATCGTGCCCAACGAGGCCATCGCCTTTGAAGTCAACTTTCGCCTGACGGAGGCGGCAGGCGCCGGTGCGTGCGTGCTTTCGCCCGATATCGGCCCGGATCAGAATGAACTGTATGCGCCCGACAGGGAAATTGTGGTGTACGGCGACGGGCAGGATATGGTGGAAAAACTGGGTTTTTTCCTGTGCCGGCAGGATTTGTCGGAAAAAATCGGCCGGGCCGCATGGGAAAAAACGCAATGCCGGCATCTGGCCCGACACTGGGCGCAAAGCGTGCTGGAGGCGGCGGCCGAGCCGGCGCATGTTCCGCGCGATCCCGTGTATCTTGCCGCGGCGTTGGTCCAGCGCGGCCGCGGCCTGCACATGCCCGTGCCGGATGCGCTGTTGCGACTGATAAACCGCCCCGACCGGCCGGAGATTTATGCCTTGTTGCTCCGCTGCCTGTCCGAAATGTTTCCCGGCGAAGCAAGCGAACGCGTTCTGCGCGGCGCGTTGCGCCTGCCCCGCCGGGACGCCGACGACGACATCGCTTTTGCCGTCATGGGGCATGCGCTGCAACAGCGCGATTTGCCGCTTTTTTCTCAAGCCTGGTCCGTCCTGAAAAGAACGGGCGGACACGACGCGCCGCCGCCCGTTTCGTTATACCGGGCCGCGCTTTTACTGGCGGAAAGCCTGCGCGCATGCGGGCGCCTCTTTCAGCCCGGCCTGGAGTTCCGAGCGGAGAACATGGTGCCGGAAACCGCCCTGGAGGCCTTGCTCGTCGCCCGGCTGCACGCGGAGGGCGATACGGAATGGGCGCGCCGGCAAGCAGCGCTTTGCGCCGAAAACAACGCACTGCTCACGTTGCGCCTGCAGGCTCTGGACGTCCTGCTCGAACGCGGCGCTTCGCGCCGCGTCCTTCTGGATTACGCCCGCGCCTCGATGACCGCCTACGATATCGTTGCGGGACATGCTGCCGTGCAGCGCGCACGGCGGGAAGAAACACCGCTGAACGACGTTTGAAGTGCCGGCGTTTTGCGTCTATACTGCCCTGCGTCATTGACGGCGCGCAAAATTCAACCCGGAGAACACCGTGGTCGC
>JAITEY010000063.1 GCA_031281815.1 Desulfovibrio sp.
CTGCTCAACCTCCTCGGCAACGCCGTCAAGTATACCCGCCGGGGCTCCGTTACCGTCAGCGTTTCCGGGACAAAGCAGGAGGACGGCAGGATTCGGCTTGCTTTCGAGGTGGCCGATACAGGGATCGGGATCCGGCCGGAAGACATGGAGCAACTGTTCGGCAGCTTCATGCGGGTTGACAGCCGCAGCAATCGGGACATTGAAGGAACTGGCCTCGGGTTGGCCATAGCCCGCAGCCTGTGCAGAGCCATGGGCGGCGATATCTCGGTAACCAGCGAATACGGAAAAGGTTCCGTCTTTACGGCCGCGTTGATCCAGGGAGTGGTCGCGCAACGGCCGCGGGACGCCGCCGCCGCCGCGCGCGGCAAGACGCGGAAAATCACCTTTATCGCGCCGGAGGCCGAGGTACTGGTTGTCGACGATTTGCCCGGCAACCTGCTGGTGGCGGAGGGGCTGCTTGCCCCCTACCGGATGCGTCTGTTTACCTGCCTGAACGGGCACGAAGCCGTCAACCTGATTAAGGCGCGCCCCTTTGACCTTGTGCTGATGGATCATATGATGCCGGAAATGGACGGCGTGGAGGCCGTCGGCATCATACGGGCCATGCCCGACGAACGCTGCCGGACGATGCCCGTTATAGCGTTGACGGCCAATGCTGTGTCCGGCATGATGGATATGTTTCTGGAGAACGGCTTCAGCGACTTTCTACCCAAACCGATTGAAATCGCCAAGCTGGATGCGCTGCTGCAAAAATGGATTCCTGAAAGCAAACGCCTCAAAACAGTGACCGGCGACCCGGAATGAGGGACAATGCAGTCCGCGCCGCTTTCTTCGGACTTCTCCGGCAACGGCTCCGGCAACGGCTCTTGCCATGTCTCCTCCGCAGGCGTATGACGGTTCGCGCATACCCGCACCTTTGACAACAAGCAAGGCAATGCCCGACAACTCGACGACTCACGGCCGGCGGCAGGTGCCGCGGCCGGGCACAGGTATGTTCGCAGGCTCTACTCTGCGGCGGACTGTATGCCGTGTGCGCCGGGCTTGTTTGTGCGTCCTGCTCCTCTGCCTGTCGCTCCACTTGACCGGATGCGGCGATTCTTCAGGAAGCAGGGAACAGGAACGCGCTCTGCCGGTACGGCTGGTCAGGGTGGAGAAACGCGATGTTCCCCGCGTCCTTGAAGCCGTCGGTAATGTCGAAGCCTTTTCCTCCGTGCAGGTCAAATCCCAGGTCGGCGGGCTGATTGTCGAAGTCCCTGTTCAGGCCGGGCAGGAAGTTGAAGCCGGGCAGCTTCTTTTCCGCCTGGACCCTCGTCCTTTCGACGCCGCCGTGGCCGAAGCCGGGGCAGGGTTGGCCCGCAACCAGGCCCTTCTGGAAAAGGCCCGCCAGGATCTGGCACGCTATACCACCTTGATGAAACAGGACGTCATCAGCCGTGAAGCCTTCGACCTCGTGGCCACAGCGGAAAAAACCATCCGGGCGGACATCGAAAAAGACCATGCCGCCATACAGACAGCCGAACTCAACCGCGAGTATTCCGAAATACGCGCTCCGGTCGCCGGAAAACTCGGCGACATTCTGGTGCGCACCGGCAACGTCATCAAGGCCAACGACGAACGCACACTGGTGGTCATCAACTCTCTGCGTCCGGCGGAGGTGCAGTTTACGGTGCCGGAACGCCGTCTGCCGGACATCCTGCAACTGATCAACAAAGGGCCGCTCACTGTGGAAGTGCTTCCCGAAGGCGACCACGGCAGCCGCATCTCCGGACGGGTGACGGCTGTAAACAACGAAGTGGACCGCACCACGGGCAGCATCCGCCTGCACGCCCTTTTTCCCAACGAAGACAACCGCCTGTGGCCCGGACAATTCGTTCGCGTCACCCTGGTGCTGGCGACGCTCAAAGATGTGCCCGTTCTTCCGGAAAAAGCCGTACAGGAAGGTATTTCCGGCCCGTACGTCTACCGTGCCTCGCCCGACCCCGAGGCAGGGGAAGGACGCTACCGCGTGACTCCGGTGAGCGTTGTCTCCGAACCGGGGCCGGGCGATTTGCGGGTCGTGACGTCCGGTCTCGCGCCCGGCGATGTCGTGGTAAGCGAAGGTCAGCTCGGTCTGTCGCCCGGCGCGGCGGCCGTCGACATCGGCGCCCGCGACAAGTGACTTGATGCGCCGTGCCCCTTGTGCTATCGGAAACAAAAAAGAGGGTGGGCTTGCCGGTTCCTTCTCTTTTCCGCCCGGTTGCAACCATTGTGGTGTGACCGTTCCCGAGGGCGGTTTTTTTATATCCACCCTGAGGAAGCTATGGAAAAAGACGCCAAGGAAGCCCTGCAGGCAAGCAAAGAAATCGTGGTCAAATTTATAGAGGCCGGGCGCGTGTCGCCCGGCAATTTCGCCGAAGTGTTTCCCGGTGTGTACCGTGTCGTGCTGGAAACCTTGAGCGCCTCCGGCGGCAGACAGGCTGCCGCCGATTCCGGCACGGGACGCAAGGCTTGATGCGGTGTGAATCCGGCGCAGCCGGAGAACGCTTCGTCCCGGACAGCGACGCCGCAGCGGTGCGCCGCCTGTTTTCCCTGATTGCGCGCGCGTACGACCCGCTGAACCACATCCTCAGTTTCGGGCTGGACGCGGGCTGGCGCAGAAAACTGGCCGAATCCCTGCACCCCATGCCTGCCGGCGAGGACGGGCGCATTCTGGATATCGCCGCCGGAACGCTGGGTGTGAGCATGGTGCTGGCCGAACATTTTCCGGAATACGAGATAGCCGCTCTGGACTTTTGCCTGCCCATGCTCAGGCGCGGCAAAAGGAAAGCGTTGAAACTGCGTCGCGGTAAAATCCGGCTGCTGTCCGGGGACGCGCGCGCCCTGCCTTTGCGCGATGCCTGCGCGGATGCGGTGACCGTGGCTTTCGGCCTGCGCAATATCCGTCCCCGCGAACGCGCCTATGCCGAGGTGCTGCGCGTGCTGCGCCCCGGCGGACGCTTTCGCGTCCTGGAGTTCGTCGGCGCGGAAGAACGTGTTCTCTTCGGCCTTTACAATCGTTATCTGCATCACGTCCTCCCGGCCGCGGGCGGACTTTGCTCCGGAAACCATGCCGCATACCGCTATCTTGCCGACACGATACATCGGTATCCGGCTGCGGAAAAAGTGGATGAAGAAATGCGTTCCGCGGGTTTCGCCGGGGTACGCCATGAACTCTTTACCGCGGGCATCGTCGGCATCCATTGCGGTGAAAAAACAGCCTGAAATGCCCCGCCGATGCTGAGAGGCCGGTCCCTATGCCCCGTACGCCGCACAGTTTCCCCGTATTTCAGGATTTTGCCGACAGGCGTGAAAGCATTGCCGTGGTCGGACTCGGCTATGTCGGCCTGCCGCTGTCTGTGGCCTTGTCCGCGCGCTTTTCGGTCACGGGGTTTGATCTTTCCGAAAAACGCATTGACGAACTGCGCCGGGGGCTGGACCGAACGGGCGAAGTTTCCCCGGCCGCCCTGGCCGCTTCGGGGCCGGTCTTTTCCTCATCCCCTGCCGACATAGGCGCCGCGCGTTTCATCATAGCGGCCGTGCCCACGCCCATCGACGCCCACCGCAACCCGGACCTGGGACCCCTGCGCTCCGCCTCCGCTTTGATCGGGCGGCATATGCGCGCAGGGAGCGTGGTCGTCTATGAATCCACGGTCTACCCCGGCGCGAGCGAAGAAGTCTGTGTTCCCATACTGGAACGTGAGTCGGGTCTACGTTGCGGCCGGGATTTCGCCCTCGGCTATTCGCCCGAGCGCATCAATCCCGGCGACGGGGAACACCGGGTGGAGAACATCATCAAGGTGGTGTCGGCAAGCTCGCCCCAGGCCCTGGAACTGACAGCGGCCGTCTACGGGGCCGTCGTCCGGGCCGGCGTACACCGGGCCCCTTCCATCAAGGTCGCAGAAGCCGCCAAGGTCATTGAAAATACCCAACGGGATCTGAACATAGCCCTGATGAACGAACTTGCCCTGATCTTCGACCGCCTGGGCATAGACACCCTCGATGTGCTGGAGGCCGCGGAAACCAAATGGAACTTCCTGCCTTTCCGGCCGGGTCTGGTAGGCGGGCACTGTATCGGCGTGGATCCCTACTACCTGACCTTTAAGGCCCAGGAGGCCGGGTTGCACCCCGAAGTCATCCTCGCGGGCAGGCGCATCAACGACGGCATGGGCAAATACATCGCTGAAAAAACGATAAAAATGCTTATCGCCCAAGGGCACAGGGTCGGCCGATCCCATGTGGGCCTCTTCGGTTTGACCTTCAAGGAAAATGTGCCGGATCTGCGCAACAGCCGTGTGCCGGGCATCAAAAGTGAACTCGAGGAGTACGGGATTACCGTGCTTGTGCATGACCCTCTTGCCGCCCCGGACGAAGCGATGCGGGAGTACGGCGTATCCCTTTCCCCTCTGGAGGCGATGCGCGGGCTGGATGCCGCGGTGTTCGCCGTGGCGCACGGCGCGTATGCCGGTCTCGGACTTGACGCGCTGTCCGAACGGTTCAGAAAGGAGGGTCGGGCCGTACTGCTGGACCTGAAGGGTATCTGGAAGCGCACCGATGCGGAAAATGCCGGATTCGCTTACTGGCGTCTGTAGTGCTTCTTTGCAGGAATTATCAATACATTTCTCGTCGTTGTTATTGCTGTCAAACAGCGGACAGGTAAAGGAGACGCCGTGCGCATCGTAGTCGCCCCGGATTCGTACAAGGGCAGCATATCGGCCCTCGGTGTGGCGGAAGCTGTGAAAGAGGGCATTTTGCGGGTTTTCGGCCAAGCGGAAGTTGTCATGCTCCCCGTCGCCGACGGCGGCGAAGGAACTGTTGAAGCCTTGGTCGGTGCCACGAAAGGCGAGTTTCGGACCGACACGGTCAGCGGTCCCTTGGGAGACCCGGTCGATGCCGTCTGGGGAATTTTAGGCGACGGCAGGACCGCGGTCATCGAAATGGCAGCGGCTTCGGGCTTACCCCTGCTCGCGCTCGAACGCCGCGACCCCCTGCGCGCCTCGACTTACGGTACCGGCCGGTTGATAGGCAGAGTGCTCGACGCCGGTCTGCCCCGCCTGATCATGGGCATTGGCGGCAGCGCCACCAACGACGGCGGCGCGGGGTTCATTTCGGCCCTCGGCGCGCGATTCCTCGACGCGGACGGCAACCCCCTGCCCCCCGGCGGGGCGGCTCTGGCGCGCCTGCATGCCGTTGATCTTTCCGGTCTTGACCCGCGCCTCGCCGAACTGGAAATTCTGGTGGCCTGCGATGTGGACAATCCTCTTTGCGGCCCGCACGGCGCTTCCGCTGTTTTCGGACCCCAGAAAGGAGCCACGCCGGCCGCAACGGTCGAACTGGACGCCGCTTTGCGCAATTACGGCAATATCGCCGCCGCTGCCGTCAACCGGCAAGTAGCGGAAACCCCCGGAGCAGGTGCGGCAGGCGGTCTGGGCGCAGGCCTGCTGTTTTTCACATCCGCCCGCCTCAGGCCGGGCGTGGAAATCGTGCTTGAAACACTGGATTTCGCATCCGCAGTGTCTACCGCATCCCTGGTGATAACCGGCGAAGGGCGCAGCGATTTCCAGACGGCCTTCGGCAAGGCGCCGGTCGGCGTCGCCAAGGTCGCCGCACGCTACGGGGTGCCTGTGATCTGCCTGTCCGGAAGCTTGGGCGACGGCTATCGGGATGTCTATGCCCAAGGCATCAGCGCCGTGTTCGCGTGTCCGGCCCGTCCCATGACGCTGCAGGAATGCATGGACGCCGGAAGGGAGCAGGTATCCGATGCGGCCGAACGGCTTTGCCGGGTGATACACGCCGCCTCGGTCATGCCGGGCCTGTGACGACAACTGCGGCCTTCCTTCCGGATCGGTACTCCTGAGTACGGCAAATTCCGACAATTTGTAGGGGCAAATCTCACCGCGTCTATATACCAAGGCAATTGGATTATTGGTATAACTTATTGAAATATCAAAGTATTACGTTACTGCCCATCATGTGAAGTTCTGTTATTTCAACGTGTTGTCAATCTCATTTGATTACCCTGATCCATATTTTTCACGCTTGTCTCCCATGGACATGGATCGGTGTCGGGGTTTCTCGAACTCCCACGCCCTTGCGGCCGTCAGATGCTGTATCGGTTTGCGCCGTTGTGCGTGTCCAGATTGCGGTTCTCCAGCAGCGTCACGTTATCGCCGTCAAAGGCATATAAGCGATAGACAAACGCCTTGACCTTGTCGCCGGCCGATATGGGCGCTTTTTCCAGGGAATAGCGCGCGGGCAGGGACATGTTTTTTATTTTCAGACGCACTTCCCAGTGCGTGCCCCGGAACGCCGTGTCCTCAACCACGGCGTCTTCCACGCTGTTTTCATAGGTTATCCCGTCTACGTTTTTGTAAATTTTTATGAATTCGGGCCGGACGGCGCCCGTCGCGGTCGCGGAGCCGGAGCCGTTTTCAAAGCCCTTGAGCCGTCGGTAATTTTCCAGAGGCGCGGAGCTTCCGATAAAGGACGTCACGAAAGGCGTGGCCGGAGCCTTGTACAGCATTTGCGGCGCACCTTTCTGCTCTATGCGGCCGTTGTTGGTCACGATGATTTCATCGGCCGTTTCCACGGCATCATCCTGGTCATGGGTCACGAATATGCCGGTTACGCCTAAACTGTGCATCATGTCCCTGAGCCATGCGCGCAGTTCCTTGCGCACTTTGGCGTCTATGGCGGCGAACGGCTCATCCAGCAGGAGCAGTTTGGGGTTGGGAGCCAGCGCCCTGGCAAAGGCCACCCGTTGTTTCTGCCCGCCGGAAAGTTGGGAGGGAAACCGTTTCTCCATGCCTTCCATGCCGACCAGGGCGAGGAGTTCAAACACCCTGCGCCGCACGGCGTCCGCCGGCTCTTTTTGCACGGTCAAGCCGAAGGCGATGTTGTCGAACACGGTCATATAACGGAACA
>JAITEY010000245.1 GCA_031281815.1 Desulfovibrio sp.
CGTTTCTTCCCTTTGTAAGGAGGAACACATGGAAAACTATCCGAAAGTGGACGGCGAATCCGCGTGGCTCACGCAGGCCGTCTACGCGGAACCCGCATGGAGGCAATATGACCTGAGCCCCGTCAAACTCGTGTTTGTCGGGGTGCCTGCGTCGTTGACCGCGTTATGCGCTTCTTTCATTTTGGGGAAGCGGATTACCTGCGCACTGGACGAAGACGGCAACATCTATCAGGCATGGAGTTTCCAAAAAGAGAATAATAATAATCGGCATTACCGTGTCACGCGGATGCCGATATGCGGAACTGCGTATGCGGTTTCGGTTTTGACCTGCACGGAGCTTGTGGATGACACGGCGCCTTCGTCGGCTGTCGAGCAGCTTCTGCTTCGAAAGGTCAAAGAAATGCGGTTGCCTTGTCTCCCGGAGTGGGCCGGGTATATTCGGGCCAATTTAGGGGACACTTACATCCGTCCTCTCAGCACGTTCAACGTGTCTGAGGATATGTTCATCGTTCAACTTCCCACTGCGGAAAGTTTCCTGAAAGATTTCCTGATGAAACATCTGGGAAGTCTCAAGGGAATCGCCGAAAGGGGGTTGGCGGCATGAGCAACAACCAACAAGCGGCCCTCGATTTTATTGAGCGGCCCCTCAAAAAACTGATTGTGGGAATCTCCGGTCAGGTGGCGAACAGAGTCGAGGATTACTTCTCGCCCGTGTTCCTGCCCGGCGAAGCTTTCCACCGTCAGGTCCACGAGCAGGTGAAAGGTCTGCCGCGCAAACCGTATCTTTCGCAAACCGCCGCTTTGGCCGCGCTTGTGAAAGGGTTTCGGACGAAACGCGCGCTCGGTCTTGTCGGAGAGATGGGATGCGGCAAAACGTCGATTTCCATTCTTACCGGATACTTGCTCGGTAAACAAAAGAAACGTCCTGTCAGGACTCTGGTCGTATGCCCGCCTACCCTCGTTTCAACGTGGGTTGAGGAAGTGCAGGCGGTACTCGGCGATAAGGCTGTCGCCGTGAACGCCAACGGACCGGATTGCCTGCGGAAGCTCATTGCCCTGCGCAACGCGCCGCTCATTCCGGAAAAAGATGAGTACTGGATAATCGGCCTGAACAGGATCAAGACGAACGCGCCCTGGGAAAGCAAGGTCGTGGAACATCGACGTCGCGGTTTCATCTGCCCCGATTGTCACAAGCCTCTTTCAGCTTTGGAAACTGAAATCGGGACGGACACGTTGGTGAACAAACGACACAAGTGCCCACACTGCGGCGCGCCTATGTGGGGGTATAAATTCCATGTTCAACGGGTTTATGCTCCTGTCAATTACATTACGGACAAACTGGAGCGACACTTCGGTTTGTTCGTTCCGGATGAAGTGCATAAGTTCAAGGCGGGGGATTCCATTCAGGGGACCGTTCTCGGTCAACTGGCTGAAGCTCTGCCGAAAACGCTGATGTTGACCGGAACGCTTTCGGGCGGAAAAGCCGGCGATGTGTTTTACCTGCTGATGAGGGCTTATGCCCTCAATTTCGGTAGGGTCGAGCGAATGCGCAAGATTCCTGAATTCAAAGGCTTGAAAGCCTTTGTGGAAAAATACGGCACGCTTGAAAAAGTGTACCGCAAAGGCGCGGAGGATCCGTTGACGGGACGCGCCGGCAGCGAAGGTTACAGTGTCCGTGAAAAAGCGGGCGTTTCACCGAAGTTGTTGGCCGATTTCTTCCTTGAAAACACGGTCTTTCTGCGTATCTCCGATATTTCCGATGCCCTGCCGGGGTACAAGGAAATTTTGGAGTTTACCGACCTCCCTGATGACCTGATGGACGAATATCGTGCCTTCACGGGCGCGGTCCGCAATGCGGCGATGTCAGCGATGCGCAATGGGGACAAGTCGGTCTTGGGACAGATGGTTTCCGCGCTTCTCGCGTGGCCCGACATGCCTGAGCGTTCCATACAAATAAGGAACGCGAAAGGTGAAATAGTGGTTGAAGCCCCGGCAATGTATGACGGGCTGAACACCCCAAAGGACGAGAGGCTGATCGAAGTCGTTTCTGAAGCCAACGCCCAAGGGCGAAACTGCCTGATATTCGCCGAATACACAGGCTTCGGCGCTCTTGAATACCTCGAAAAGAGGCTGACCGACGCGGGCCTTCGCGTGCTGGTGATGAAGCCTTCCGTCCCGACGCACAAACGCCTGGACTGGATCCGGGAAAAGATGGCTGCGGGAAAGTACGACAATCTGCTCTGCCACCCAAAGCTGGTAGAGACCGGACTGAACCTGCGGGAGTTCCCGAGTATCCTTTTTTGGCAAACGGGGTATTCGACTTTTGTTTTGCGTCAGGCGTCGCGCAGGTCGTGGCGTCCAGGCCAGACAAAGGATGTGGAAGTCCGCTTCTTCGTTAACCGCGATACATTCCAAGAAAACGCGATGTCTCTCATCGCCGAAAAGCTGGAATCGGCATTGCTGTTCGAAGGCGAACTGTCCGATCAAGGATTGGTTTCGTTGTCGGGTACAAGCGAAATCGGCGACTTGGCTCGCCAACTCTTGGCGGCGGCAAGTACGGGGCAAAACCTTGAAAAGGTTTTCGCGTCCTACCGCTCACTCGAAAGCCAGGCCCTTGCGGCGTCATCGACACTCAACATCGAGTTCGACGATACCGGCAATCTCGGCCTCGAAGACGGCGGCATAGCCGTTTCGCCCGACGTCGTTGACGGGGGCGAAGTCGAACGCGTTGCTGCTTCACCGGCGTCCGCCGGCATCCACCTTGACACCGGCACACTGCTCGCCCGGCTGAGGACCATGAAGCTCCTCGGGGAACTTTTCCCCGTAGGCGCGGATGCCCTTACCGGGAAAGTCCGGAAAAAAGAGTTCATCGTGCGCAACGGGAACCTGATTTACGGGAACGAGATGTTCGACCGCGAAGGCAACTTCGCTATCGACGGTGACATGGGAACGGCGCTGGACTTTGTTCTGGTCAAACGACCCGGACTGCTCGGCGCGAGTTGGATGGTTTACGGCGCCGCCTGAAAGGACAATGCCCGATCAACCCCGCGGGGAGACTTCTTCCCGTTGGGGGAGTCTCTCCGCGATAATTAAAGGAGATGACAAAATGGCAAACAACTTCGCGCAAATATCCATGAGCATCGGCGACGAATGGCCGGTCGAGGCCAAGGAAGACCTCGTCAAGATACTGAACGCAATTGAGCATCGCGATATATCGTTAGCTCCATCTTGGTATGGAGCGTATTTCGATGTTATGGTTGTCCCAAATTGGTATCTTGAAGCATACGGGGAACCGGATGTCGATCTTTTTGACGACTTCATAAGCGGCAACCTCGGAGGGGCCTGCAACGCCGATGCGGTTGCGTATGCAATCGGCATAGTGCAACGGCATTACGAGATTGAAGCGGTAATTACGTTCAGCTTTTCAGCTTTGCCGACATCTGCTCACAGCAACGTGTCGGCGAGTTTGTCGGCGGCGTAATGGCGCTCACGAAAGACGAGATTCAAGCTTGTCACACAAGCTTGAGTATCCCGTCATAAGCGCAATCTATCCTTCAACCCCGCGGGGAGATTTCTTCCCGTAGGGAAGATGTCTCCTTGCAGGTCAACGATCAACCATAAGGAGAACTACAATGGGATACAGAAGCGAAGTAGCTTTGGCACTCAGCGCTGAAGCAGAAAAAAAGTTTCAGGAAATGCTTTCGGCACTCCCTGAAGATG
>JAITEY010000079.1 GCA_031281815.1 Desulfovibrio sp.
CCGGAAGACCTCCTGCAACGCGCCCGGCGCGAACGACGGCCCCACCTTCACCCCGAGACTGTCCCGAAACAGTACGTCCGCCGCATTGACGGTCTTTTTCAACGCGACGCTCGCGCCGCCCTGCCCGACCACTTCCAGGGGCATCGTTTCAAGATCGGCCGTATACGGCAGCCCCACCGTCACCGGCGAGGCCGGGTAATCCAGCGCAATCTTCCCGCCCCGCACCGTGCGCGGCGTCTGTACGGCTCCGTCCGCGTATATCCCTACTTCCCGTCCTTCCAGATGCTCAAGACCGGCAAGCTCCCGCCTCGGTTCCCCGGAATACGTCGTCGCGCAGTCCAGAAACACCGCCCGCGCCGGGTCCGACGCCCGGAAACGTTCGGCCATGCGCTCCAGGCAATACGCGCCGTTGCGGTCCACCACGGCGAACAACGAATGTTCCCGCCCGTGCGGCACGGCGCACACGGCTTCAAAACGCCCCTGCGTCTCGTGCCTGTGCCACGCCGACACCTGATGCTCGTTCTGGAAGGTCAAGCCCAGGAGCACGCCGTCGTCGCGCACGGCCCAGACTACGGAATCCGGATACTTCTGATAGGTCCAGCCCGTTATCCCGCCGTCCTCCAGCAGGTGCGCGGCCAGTATGGAAAGGTCCGTGCCGCCGTAAGAGTCGGACGTGAAATCATACTGCAGGTTCCGCACCTGCCGGCCCGAACTGCTCACATGCAGGATGACGTTGCCGACGGTAATCACGCTTTTGAGCGAACTGCCCCAGTAACTCTGCGGCGCAACCCGCGCGTTTTTCGCGGAAAAAGCCTCACCGCCGCGCGCGGAAACTTCCCATTCCATACCCGACGTGCCGAGTATCAGCGAACGCAGCGAGGCCATCCAGTCCACGCCGGACACTTCGCGGCCGGCAACGGTCAGTTCCAGTGGGGAATCCGCTCCCAGGGGGTCATATTTCGCAAAATTGTCGTAATCGCCGCTCTTGCTCATCCAGACGGTCTGCGGCCTGTTGCGCGAGGAAGCGAACACAAGGCGCTGTTCAAAGACGGATACCGCGCCGGGATAATCCCCGCCCGGAAAGGGGTCCTCATACTTCGGCGGGGCCTCGCTTATCGTCGGAGCCACGTTGTTGTCGTTGTAGGTCAGGCTTGTCGCGGCCGCTGTGAAGGACGGCCTGCCGCCGAACGTCGCCTTGTACACGCGGTACTCCACGGCGCCGGCAACCGCCTGCCAGGACAGGGCGATATAATCGCCGCCCTGCCAGTTGTTCGACGCGGGACCGGTGATATCCGCGCCTTCGGAGACTTCGCTTTCTTTGCCGTCCGCGTTCACCGCCGTCACGTAATAGGTATAGGGCGTCGTTGTTTGCGCCGGCGCGGCAGACCCGTCGGAATTTTTCGCGCCGTTGACGAAGGTGATGTGCGGCACCCAGGTATCCGTCGCCGCGCGCGTGTACAAATCCTTGTTTATCGGCGTGTACCCGGACGTTGTTTGTCCTGTGTCCGGATCGGTATACGCGTAATGCGTATACGCCTGCCCGGAGTTGTACGCTTTTGCGTACGTATGGTTCGTGACGGTCCGGGCATGCCAGAGCGGAGCTTGAACAGGCGCGGTGAAGCTCATAGCCTCGAAACGCCAGTCGGCATGTCCCAGGCGTTGCAGTTTGTGCGGAACCACGTCCCGGCAGGCGAGAAACAGCACGTCCGCGCTCTGCACATACGAAAGCCCGCGCGCCTGCGCCAGGGTATAGGGGCTGTCGATGCGGTACGGCGCGCCGTCCGCCTGCACGAAGCCGTCATGCGCCGCCACCCGCATCCAACCTTCGCCGAAGACAAGGCAGTACGCCTGCTCCGGGTTGAACGCGAACGGCACAAGGACGGCCGGTCCCGGCAGGATGTCCAGAAGTTCGAAGCCGGGACGTTTCACCGCCCCGCCGTGCGCCTGCACGAGGAAATTTTTGAGGGTCCGGCAGCCTTTGGCGTACTTGTCGAGGTCGACTCGCGCCGCCAGTGACGGCGCGAGTTCGCCCGACGTGAACGCGCCCTGCAGGACAACGCCCGGCCCGGCCGTCATCGTTCGCCTCCCGCTTCACCGCATTCCCCGAAGCGCGCCGCATTCCATGCCGACAGCATCGGCCGCGGATTGACCTCCCGCACGTCCTGCGTGGCCGCTTCCCCCAAGACTTCCCTGTACATCCGCATATAATACTGCTGCCGCTGCGGGTCGTTGATCCGCGCCGTCGCCAGTTCCGCCGCCAAACCCCACGCCAGGGCGTCCGCAAACCCCGCCGGCCAACGCTTCGGGTCCGACTCCCGCGCCACATACGCCAAAACAGCCGGATTCTCGTCACACAACAACACCGCACCCTCCGCGCTCCCCCGCACCGCATACGCCGGACTCCGGTTCGCCTCCCATCCCTCCAACGCAACCGGCCGCACACAATCCGCAGGCACCGTGTACCGGCACCGGAACCCGCCGGCCCCCGGAACCGCCCCCGCCACCGGCGCAAGTACCGCCGTCCGCAGCGCAAACCCCCAAGCATGAGCCTGCAACGCCCTGTCGAGCACATGCGGGAACACGTTCCCGCACAACGCTCCAAGCGCGCCGACCTCCTGCGGCGACACCAACGGAAGAAACTGGTCCCCTCCCAAACGCGCCAACGCTATGTTGAAAAGCTGTACTGTGGATTGCATAACTGTACCTGTACCTCTTCTATTGAATTGAATGAAGATGCCTCCGGCGGCCGGGGCTCCGCCCCGGACCCCGCAAGGGGCATGATGCCCCTTGACCCTCAGCCTGAACCGGCGCAAGGCCGACTGGGGAAATCATTTCCCCCGGCGGGGTTTAAGGGGCGGAGCCCCTTATTATACGGGGGCGGTACCGGGTATATCCAGAGCCAGGCCGGCGGTGAGTTTGCCGGCGGCGAGGGTTGCGCTTGCGCTGAGGACGTAGTTGAGGCGGGCGTAGCGTTTCATGCCGTGGGGCAGACGCGCGGAGACAAGTTTGCCGCCTGCGTGCAGGACGGCGTTGGCGACGGCGTAGGCTGCCGCGACGACGGGGGAGGCGAGTGCGCCGGCGGTTACGGCGTCGGCTGTGTGCAGTTCTACGGTAATGGTGCCTGCGCCTGTGAAGGGAGGGTTGCAGACGACGAAGAGGCTTATGCGTTCCGAGGGTCCGATATTGCCGTTGCCGAGGTCGACGATGCCGGTTGACCCGGCGGTTGCGGTGATTGGTCCCTGCGCTTTGGAGAACATGGTTTCGTTGTCGAGTATCACGGTGTGTTCCTTGTTGCGGGGGGTCAGACCACGCGGAGTTCGGTGTTGAGTACGGCGTCGCTGCGGCGCACGGGGATTTCGTCGAAGACCATGACTTTTTTCCCTTCGACGTCGTCGAAGGAGAGTTGGACGTTGCCTTTGTTCAGGCGGGCCAGGCGCAGGTGGGTGCGGGTTTGACGGTTCATGTAGAAGACAGGGCGTCCGAGTTTCTGGTCCGGCAGGAGTTCGGAGGCTGTGACCAGCAGGGCAATGAGCTTGTTGTCGTAGATGGTTGTGAGATCTATGTTGGCGATGCGGATAAGGTAGCGCCAATCCCGGACGACGAGGCCGAGGTCCCATTTGTAGTGGGTCCGGTAGCCCTGGTATTTGCCGCCGTCGGCGTCGAACAGCGTCACTTCGCCCAGGTCGTTGTGGCGGAAGCCGGCTTTGCTGCCTTTGGGGTAGATGCCGAAAACGGTTTGCGGTCCCCAGGCGCACAGGTAGATGGAGGTCAGGCTGCCGGACACCGTGCCGCCGGCGTCGAGCACGTTCGGCTGCGATACGGTGGAAAGGTGCGAGGCGAAGCCGTGGAAGCGTTCCGGCTCGTTGTCGACGTTGCCGTAAAACAGCGTGTCGGCCATGGCGATGTTCATTGCCTGGAGGAATGCCTGGTCTTCCGACGCGCGGAAGGCGCCCGTGTTGCCGTTGAGGTCGGCGAGGGCCTTGTCCACTTCGGCGTAGGCTTCGAGCATCCCGCAGGTGCTTATGATTTGTTGTGTGCTGCTTTTGCTTTGTTTCACGCCGTAGTTCAGCAGACGCCATGTTGCCGTGGGCAGATCCGAGCGTATGGTGGTTTTGTGTCCGGTCGGCAGGTTTGCTTCCTGGAAGAGCATATCTTCCAGAATTTCGTTGGTTCTGGTGAGTTGTTCGACGATAGCGTCGATCTTGCCGTTCGCATCCAGGCGTTTGGCGATGTCTGCGAGGCTTGCGGGTTCTTGGGCGATGACGGCCATTGTGTTTACTCCTTAAAATTTCATTGAAGGTTATTGCATGTCCGGGTAGAGAATCTGACCGATGGATTTGCCGGGCCTGCCGGCGTATGCGCCTTTGAATCCCGGTTCGGCCAAGGCTTTGCCCACGGCGGCGACAAAGGTGAAAAAGGCCGGGAAGGAGCCGATGCGCGTCTGATTCATGACGGTCGTCAGCTCGGGCGACCCGAATTGCCGCAGGGCGCGGCGGGCGTGGGCGTAGTTTTCTTCAAAATCCTTGTCGCCTTTGATTTCGGTTTCCCATTCGCTTTGGGCCTTGTCCAGCGCCTCGCGTTGTGCCTGTTGCGCCGCGTCGTCCATTTCGGCGACGTGTTTTTCGTACAGCGCGGCCAGCTTTTGCGACTGCCCTTGCGTCAGGCCGATGTCGTGCGCCGCGCTTCTGAATCCGTCGAGCAGGGCCGTATCGACCTTGGTGCCGTCGGCAAAGGTCAACGTGTAGCCTTCTGGGGTGTCCGGCACTGTGTCCGCGGGGTCTGTCTTTGTTTCCATGCCGCCGTCTTTGCCGCCGGGCGTTTCCGCGTCCCGGTCGCCGGCGACCGCGTCGTGCGCGGCGGTATTCCCGCCGGATGCCTCGTTGCCGGGCGCGCCGAGCAGGGTGCCGGCATCCCGGCCGGCGATGCTTCCGCCGCCGTCACCGGCCTCTGTGCCGTCACCGGCCTCTGTGCCGTTACCGGCCCCGGCCGCTCCCGCGCCGGTTCGGGCATTGTCGTGTTCGCCGCCGTTCGCGGCGACGGTAGGATCATCAGCCATCGGTAGTCCTCCTCGTGTTCTTCAGGAATGTCTTTGGTACCGAAAAATTTCGGTTCGTCGTATTATGAGACAGGGAAATCGGGAGACAGGGAAATCGGGAGACAGGGGAGCCGGGAGACAGGGGAGCCGGTATACCTTCGGGGAATACCTGCGGGAAATACCTGTTGCCGTGGTCAGGCCGTCCGTCCCGGCATTGCGGCCTTGTTGAGATAATTATATTTCAATTTGAAATAAAGTCAAGCGTAAAATTACGTTTTGCGAAAAAATTTTTCTTTTCGTAATTACGAGAGGGAGGGGGGAGGTGGAGGTGCCGGTGCCGACGTCGCTTTTTTCTCGACGCCGAGGCAGGCGTAGAATAGTCGCATTCCGGGGCGGCCCTCCGAGTCTCGAACGAGGAGTCAAGCCCATGGTGCAATGCCTGCGGGATGTCATCGCGGCCGTTGTGGCCGACATCATCGTACTGATCGTGCAACGCCTGCTTCGCAGGCGCTAAACGAATTCCCCCGGCAAGAGAACGGTTCCTGCCGGGGAGAAAAAGTCCTGTAACCTTAACCTTACATGTGGGTTGCCCCAGGGTCGGGGGTGTTCACGCACCCTCAGCCCACTTGTATCTTTACGCTCCCCGCCGAAAATTGCAAACTCTTTTTACGCCGCCCTGCCCTGTTTGAGCAGGGGCGGTGTCGCTTCCCTACAGCGAATTTTCAAGGAAAAGGAAGTTGCGAGGGCGCAGCCGCGTCCGGAGCATCCCCCGGCGCGTTGACGGAACCGTTCGCCTGCGCCTGGATGCGCCGTTGCGCGCGCAGTACCGCCAGTTCATCATCGGAACGGAGCAAACTGGGCGGCGCGCCCTCCATGTCCGCCCACAGGTCCAGGGCTTCGTCAAAATTGATTTTATCCACAATTTCCGGGTACATCGGCATAACTTGCGCGGCAAAAGCCGCCAGCCGGCTGATGGCGGTTATGCCCGCCTGCTTCTGCGCCTGGGCCAGGATGGAGATAAACTCCACCTTCAAATCCCGGCCGGCCAAGTACTCCGGCGGACGCGCAATCATCCCCGCCCTGTCCATCATGCCGTACACGCGCTCTATGAGCGGCTGAAACAACTCCGAGCGCAGCCGGTCCAGAACCGGGCCGAGCATAAGCATTTTCTCGCCGTTGCGCTCGGCTACCTCCGTGGCCGTCATCCGCTTGTCGGCCTCGCTGATCATCAAAAACAAATCGTTGTGGAAATGACGCTGTATCTGCTCCCGCAGTTCAACCCGCGTCCGCTCCGCTCCCTGCAGGTTCGCCCGTGCCTGATACAAAGGCGTTACCGCCGCGCCGCCCTGCGCCGCCGACGCGTACACGCGGTTCACCGCGCCCGGCGAAATATTCAGCCGCGCATCCGTCGGCGCCGACACCAGCAACGGCGGCCGCACCTCCAACTCCAACGCCAGCCGCGCGTCCTCCGTAATCTTCTGAAGCTGCCGGCAATCCCCCAACGCATCCATCGCCGGCGACGCGCCGTATATGTCCGACGCCGTCACCACCCAGCGCGGGCAAAGCGCCGGAAACTCATAACAACCGCCGTCCTCCAACACCTCGCGGCCCGCACCCTCCAAAACCATGTACACCGACCGCCAGGGCCGCTCCCTGTTCCGCATGCTCCCCCGCCGAAACGCGCCGTTCGGCTCCACCGCGTGCAACAAGGTCACCCACTCCGCCGAATCCCCCTCCGCCTTGTGCCGTAAGACCTCCGGACAACGCTCCGGCCACGCCTGCGACACCTGCCGCGGAGTCATCCGAATCCGACGGTACAACGTGTCGATACGCCCGTCCCCTCCCGCATCAAGACTGTACTCTCCCACCGTCAACGTCCGAAAGCGCACCAGTGTCCGCGCGTCCTCCTCGATAATCACCGCCGCCGTCCCGAAACACGCCAACTCCGAATACAAAACGTGAATCTGGTCGTAAAAGTTACTCTTCGCAAACACGTTCATCATCTTTCCGTACGTGTCGTGCAACCACAGCTTCGCATCGTCAGTCTTCGCCAAATCACGGTCACTCAATGTCAGACTGAACCACGGACGCGCCGGCGACGTCAGACCGCTCTGCATTCCGTTCGCCAAAATACGCAAGGCCATAATGCCTATCCCGTCCTGCAGATAATTCCTCACGTCGCCTTCGTTCGTCCGCGCCCCGCTGTCCAGGAACCGCGCCCGCCGGGGCAGAAAATGCCGCGACAACGCCCGCCAATGCGACTCCCAACCCCGCTTGCGCTCGCTCTCAAGTACACCCAAGCGGCGTGTATAGTGCCCAACATCCACAGATGCGGTGTTCATTGCAATACTCTTTTTTTTATGGAATTTTTATGGAATTTTATGAGTTATGATTTTCTTGGGGAGGGCATGATGCCCTCCCCAAACCCCACCTCAATTGTAGTCGACGTTGTTTTCAACGCCGTTGTTTTCAAATCGGAACGGCGCGGCGAAATTGAAAGTGCCGGAGCGACCTGAGCAGACGCAAGACCGATGATCTTGCTCCCGCTGCCTGTCAGCCCAGTGTTCTCCTGCCGGTCGGGACGGGAGCGGGAATGCCGAGGCCCGTGGTCAGGATGGTATCGGAGTGGCCGGAGGCGGCTTGCCGCCGTTTGCGTTCCTGGTCGGCTGCCGTGCGCGACGTGGGGTCGGCTTCGATGGGGGCTATGACGGGCGGGGCTATGGGCGCTTTTTTGACTTCGGGGGTAGGGGAAGATCCTCCCATGCACATGGTTCATTCTCCTTCGTTCCAGAGGGTTGATGATTGGACGGCAAATTCGGGTCGGCCGGAGACGCCGGCGTCGAGGGCGCGGCAGAGGGGGAAACCGGCGTGGAGTTCGGGGTCGAGGATGCGTGAAAGGCAGTCGAGCATATCGTCGTGGGACGAGACCGGGAAGGCGGAGTATTCGTGCTCGAGGAATTCGTTGGTGAGGTCGCAGGAGGTATTGTCCGCGCGTAAGGTGAGGAGGCGGTTCGGGAAAAAGATGCGTCCCTGCTCGAAATGGGGGACGAGGCGGCGTATGCGGTCGGTTTTGGACATGGAGCCGCCGAGAGGGATGACGGTAAACCGGTAGTTGTGGTGTTCCATGAGATAGTGAAGGTGTTCGATGTCCGCCTGCATGCCGTAATGCTCGTAGCCGACGGCGACGGGACGGTGTTTGCGGTGGAGGTCGAAGAGGGCGCGGGCGCGTTCGGCAAGGTTGAGGCGGTCGCGTATGCCGTCAAGGATGGAGTAGTTGTTGTCGTTGTGCAGTCCGATGACCCACATGGCGGTGTAATCGCTGTGCTGTTTTTTGGAAGATGCGGGGTCGACGGTGATATAACGGTTCATGCGGGAGGCGTCGGGGACATCCGGGAGTGTGCGGAACCATTCGGGGACAAACCCCTGGGCTTTGTCGGCGAGGGGATTTTGCAGCATCTGGCAGGCGTAGACGAAAGGCCCCATATCGCGGCGCTTGCGGGCGAGGGATTCAGGGGAAAGGAGGACGGGCGGGCCGTGAGGCGTGCCGTCACCCGTGGCCGGATACGTGCGCGGGATGACGCTGCCTTGCCGGAGTATGGTGTGGTAGGTGTCGGCGGCATGGTAGCGGGTGCCGATCATGCGGATAACGCCGCCGCTTGTGCCGAGGTTGAGCGAGAGCCGCCAGGCGTCGGTGGTCTTGCGTATCATGTCCGGGTTGGAGGTCGATTCCAGGGAAACGATGTCGTCGTACACGATGAGGGAGAAATGTTTGCCGGTGGGTTGGCCGTCCACGAGTCCCCAGGCTTCGACGGTGGCTTCTTTGGGGTTGCCGGAGCGGCTGACGACGAGGCCCTCGTCTTCAGCCCAGGTGCGCTTTTCGCCTCTTCGGGGAGGAATGATATGGGGAAACAGCGCTTGCAGGAGGCGGTTGCCTTCAAATTCGCGCTTGATTTGCCGCAGGAAGGATTTCGCTATGGGCCGCGTATGCGAGAAGATGCCGGCGGTGATTTCCGGGTTGCTGAGGATATTCTGAACGGTCAGGCCGACGGTGATGATGGTGCTTTTGTAGTGGCCGCGCGCCCAGAGGTCGAGGAAGCCGTCGGGCTGTTCCTGTATCTCGCGGCAGCGCGCGAAGCACCAGTTGTTGTCCATATCGCCGCGTTGCATGACGGTGTGCAACAGGTAAAAAAGGTCCGTAATGCACAACGCGCGCGCTTCGGCCGCCCCCTCCGGCGGAAGGCGCTCGTTGTCCGGTTGCAGTCGACCGGCAAGGTCCGCGTAGCGCCGCAAGGCGTCAAGGCGTTCTTGTGTGCAGGGCATGATGATACCGTATGATGTTTTTATGGAACTTGTTACATTATCGAATTTTTGGGGAGGTCGGCCCGGGCAGGCGCAGGGTTGAACATCGGGAGGTATTCAATGTTCATACTCCTGCCCTGCCCGGCATCCGGCCTATCGGGGTGAAGGTGCGGAGCCGGTGGACCGGGGAATGCCCGGTCACGAAGCCGGTTCCGGCGTGTGATGTGCATCCGACGCTCCGGTTGCGTCTCCCGCCGCTGTCTTCCCCGTTCCCTTCGGCGTTGCGTCAACGGGCGCTTGCCCTCGGCTCGGCGTATGGTACCAGAAGGTTCCAGATCGGCGTGGTGTGAGACGGCGCGGCCGGAGTGCCGTTGGGAGTACTTGCTGTGGTCGGCAGGCTGTTCGTCCCGGCAGTGCGGCTTTGTTGAGATAATTATATCTCAACATGAGATTAAGTCAAGCCTAAAATCGCGATTCGCGCAAAATTTCTTTGCGCGGACGGCGCATCCTGTCCCGTACCGCAGGTGTGAAGTTACACGCCGCGTATGGTTAGATACGCGCATGCTTAACCGCGACGCAGCCTTGCGCTCCGGATTGTTCACACGCCGGCCGGCACTCGTGGAGGTTTCTCCAAGGAAACAAAAGAATGGATGCAGGTGTGCGACCGGTCCCCTTCCGGCGGCATGCTCTAATGCTTAATTATCCGATTTTTGTAGGCAAAGGCAATAAGTTGGGAGCGACTGTGCAAGTGCAATTTTTCCATGATATTGCGCATATGATTTTTTACCGTGCTCTCACTTATATAAATATGTTCCCCTATTTCCTTATTACTGAGACCATTACTGACATGTAAAAGAACTTCTTTCTCCCTGATTGTTAATATTTCGGTTTCAACTTGCAGCTGTTCGTAAGGATTGCGGGAAAATTCTTCAAGTATTTTGCTTGCAATATTACGTGGAATGGGGACTTCGCCTTTTGCAATATTCATCAGGTAATCTATCCAATATGTTGTATCCATGTTTTTCAGTAAATATCCTTGCGCTCCATTTTTTATCGCCTCGAAAAAATCCTGAGCATCATCCGATACACTGAGAATGACGATTTTTATCTGCGGAAACTGATTTTTTATGGACCGAGTAGCGTCAAGACCGGATTGACCGGGCATACGTATGTCCATCAGGATAAGATCAGGAAGGAGTGATTCAGCCTTTGCCAGAGACTCCTCCCCGTTAACCGCTTCGCCGACTACCTGAAAATTTTCATTCTCGCTGAGAATGCTGACTATCCCTCTGCGGGACAGAGCATGATCGTCGACTATCAACACGCGTACCGGCATTCTAAAAATCTTTCGGCATTTCTATGGTAATGGAAGTTCCCTGTTCACCCGCCACAATTATACTACCGCCGCCCATTTTGATTTCATTCATTATATTGCGTAAACCGAAAGTTCCCTGCTTGTCCAGACAGGCAGGGGAAAAACCGCGTCCGTTATCTTCCAACCGCAAAACAACCCGCCCTTCAATCATCGCAAGTTGTAGCAGGACTTTTTCGGCTTGAGCGTGCTTTTTTATATTTGTAAACAATTCTTGCAGTATGCCGAGAATTTTACGCTTTACAGCAGTGGGAATTATTTTTTCCATTGAAGGATCTATGTTTGTCATAACCTCTATATTCGAGTCATCTGTAAGTATATGTGTGACATTCTCAATGGATTTTTGCAAATCATTCCAATCACGGTAATGTTCATCTTTTAAAATAAATATTTTATCACGTATTTCACTGTCTATAGTCAGAAGAGCCTCTTTCAGTTCTTGCAGCTTTAAAAATTCATCGCTATTTTTATTCAAAGATTTTTCAATCTCCAATAATTTGATATTCATAAAAAAAATTGTCTGCGCGATATTATCGTGCAGGCTGTGTGCAATGCGCTCTCTTTCATCGTGTACCATTGAATGGGCAACTTCTTCGTTCAATCTTGTCGTTAATTTCTCTATCAGGCGGAATATAAATGTAAAATATGTAAGAAAGAGCAAGCTGGAAAAAACAGCAACGAGGAGATTTCCCCAGTTCATATAGATATCATGCATGAATCTGTGGCGGAGAAATTCAAAAAGCAGAATAAAAAGACCGGTGAGGATGGTTAAGGCCCATTTTGCTTTTAGTAAGTTCATGTTTTTTGTCTCACTTCGGGAGGGTCAACATCCCGCCGTCCGCACTTGCCCGTGCTTTTTTGCGGTGGGGGCGGTATCGGTTTTCTCGGTTTCGACTGTATTTTCAACATTCAGGGAAAAACCGGACCGATGTCAATAGTACTTTCGGTCAGAAAAATAGTTCCTGCGAAGGGTAGCGGCGGGGCGATACGACAGTGTAAAAATCGTATCAAGGAGATTAATCATGGAAAAACAATATGTTAAAATATTCGTTATGATGTTTGCGCTTGTGCTTGAGCTTGCCGTGGAAGTGCGGCCTTTATACGCGCAAACCGGCGGGGAACCTGTTCACAGCCCTTCCGGGCAGGAGCGCGCCGGAATACCTCTGGACCCGATCGTCGTCATCGCCGCGCCGGACAGCACTCCGCTGGAGACGACCCTCAATCCCAAACAGGCGCAGTTGCCTGTGCCGGCCGGTGACGCCGCGGACTATCTCAAGACGGTGCCGGGATTTTCCGCCGTCCGCTCAGGGGGCGCCAACGGCGATCCTGTTTTTCGGGGAATGTTCGGCTCGCGCCTCAACATGTTGACGAACGGAGCCAATATCTCCGGTTCCTGCCCCAATCGCATGGATGCCCCTTCCTCGTACATTTCGCCTGAATCTTTCGACCGGGTTACCATCATAAAAGGGCCGCAGACCGTGCTGTGGGGCGGTGGAGCTTCGGCGGCGACCATCCGCTTCGAACGCATGCCGGAAAAATTTACCGAGCCGGGGGCGCGGTTCCGGGCAGGTTTTTCGGCAGGCTCTTACGACCGCTTTGACGAGTATGTGGAAGCCGCGGCGGGCTACGAGCATGTGTACGCCAGAGTAAATGCGAATTACGCCCGGTCCTCGGACTACGAAGACGGTAACGGCCGGCGTGTGCCTTCCAAATGGATGAAATGGAATACCGATGCCGCAATCGGCTGGACTCCGGATGATAAAACCCTGCTTGAACTGAGCGGCGGAACCGGAGACGGTTATGCGCGCTATGCCGGCAGGGGCATGGACGGAACCCGGTTCCTAAGGGAGAGTTTCGCCTTCAGATTTGAAAAAAGCGGACTGGGGACGGTATTGGATAAACTGGAAGCGCAGGCATATTACAATCATACCGACCATGTCATGGATAATTATACCCTGCGCGCACCGTCCGGCATGATGCCGATGCCTATGAAAAGCAATCCGACCCGTACCTTATACGGAGGGAGGGTTGCGGCCGCCTTGCGCCTAGGTGAAGGCCGCACACTGACAACCGGCTTTGATGTACAGTTTGATGAGCACACAGCGTGGTCCACCGGCGCCCCTGAAAGACGCGCGGACATGGAAATATTCAAATTCGGCGTGTTCGGGGAACAGAGTACCGAAATCGGTAAAAACGACAAAATTATTGCCGGTCTGCGCGGGGATTACGTCAGGGCCGACGATCTGCGTAAAAAAACCGAGGCCGGCGGCATGGGCGGCATGTCGATGACGACCCGGTTTCATTATGACGACGACAGGGAAAGTCTTCTGCCGAGCGCTTTCATCCGTCATGAACATACCTTCGACGTCTTGCCGCTTATGAGCTATATCGGCATAGGCTATACTGAACGCTTTCCGGATTATTGGGAACTGACGCAGAAGAAGAGCGCCGAAGAGCGCGCTTTCCGGGATTTGCGGCCGGAAAAGACGCTCCAGCTTGATGCCGGGTTGCAATACAAAAAAGATGATCTGCATGTATGGCTTTCCGCGTATGCCGGATTAATCAAAGACTATATCGTATTCAATGATCAAGTAATACGCATGGGCATGAGTACGAGCACGACGACTACAGTCAGAAACGTTGACGCGCACATTATGGGGGGAGAACTGGGCGGGTCCTTTTTGCTTTTTGACCTTTTGCGGCTGAGTTCCAGCCTGGCGTATGCCTGGGCCGAGAATACCGACGACAACAGGCCGTTGCCCCAGATCCCGCCTCTTGAAGCCAGGTTTGGGGCGAATGTTGAGACCGATGAATGGCAGGCCGGTGTATTGTGGAGGGTCGCGGCTCGACAAGACCGGGTCGCCCTTAATCAGGGTAACGTCGTAGGCAAAGATTTCGGTAAAAGTTCCGGCTTCAGCGTGCTGTCCGCATACGCCGGCGTCAACTTCGCCGATCACTTCAATCTGAGCGTGGGAGTGGAGAATATATTCGATACCGCCTATTCCGAGCATCTCAACCTGGCCGGAAGTTCGGGATGGGGCTTTCCCGCCGATTCGCGGACGTATGAACCTGGAAGGACCTTCTGGGCCAAGGTGAGCGTTGAATTTTGAGGGTCCGCATACATCCGTTGCCGGGAGCATCTGTTCTTGAACACTCCGAACCTGCCGGCCGCCGTCAGCCGTTCCCGTCGAAGAGAGAATGCCGGTGCCGTGTTCATCAATACGCGCTCCGGGTAATATGCTTATGCAATATTCTTCATTTGCATTTATCGGCAGGATGATAAGGTCGGCACGGTCACGGTTGCACGACACAAGTATATGAACAGGAGGCAACGCTGATGTCGAACATCATCACCAAGGGAAAAGCAGCGAGTCTGCTGTATATCGCGGCGGGTCTTCTCTACATCGCCGTGCCGCACGTTCTTTTGCCGGTATGCGGGTATGCCGGCGGGTCGGTCGCTCATCAACATGCCGCATCCGCTCATGGGGAGCGGGCGCACGGCGGGCATACGCCGCCGGCGGCGGAGCAGCATGGAGGCGAGAGTTCCGTATCCGGGCATCAGGAATACGCAACCGGGGATTCCGAAGCGGAGCATGCGGTCTGCTTCTGGACCGCCAAAGCGGAGGCGGGGCTCGGGGGTCTGGTTATTTTCGCGTCCCTGCTGCTGTTTTTTGCCGGTTCGCCGGAACAGCGCTCGGGCATTACCCTGATGCTTGCGGGAGTCGCCGTCTTGGGCGCGTTGATTCCTTCCGAGCTCATCGGCGTGTGCCGGCAGGAAAGCATGCCCTGCCGGGCCGGAACCCTGCCTGCTCTTTTGCTCCTGAGCGGGTTTTTCTTCCTCTTCGCCCTGTCGCACAGCGTTTATCTCATCAGGCGCCGGAAGGGTTGACGGCAATGGCGGACAACGCTTTCGCGCCGCACCGGCTGGCCCTGCTGAATTTGCGACGCAAACCGTTTCGGAATCTGGGCCTTGCCGCCCTGGTCGGCATCTTTGCCGCGGTTCTTTTCGGGGGATCTATCCTCAACAGCCGATTGAGCCGGGGGCTGGCGAGCCTCTCCGAGCGTATGGGCGCGGATGTGCTGATTGTTCCCGACGGATATGAGCGGGTTGCCGCGGCTACGCTTCTGCGGGGCGAGCCGAGCACCTATTATATGCGCAAAGAGGTTATGGACCGCATCCGGGCGGTCCCCGGCGTCGCGGCGCTCACGCCGCAATTTTTCCTGGCATCCTTCAACGATGCCTGCTGCTCGGAGCATGTGCAGATCATCGGCTTTGATCCGGAGAGCGACTTTTTGATCCGGCCCTGGATGCAGAATACCATAACCCGGCTGGAGGACGACGAGATTGTGGTCGGCTCCAAAATCATTACTTTTGTGGGCGGCAAGCTCTTCTTTTTCGGAAAGACCTTTCGTGTGGCAGCCCAGACGGCTCCAACCGGCATGGGGCTGGACACCTCCGTCTTCATGCCTCTGAACACGCTGTACACGCTGATGCGGGGCAATCCGTATCTCCCGAAACTGCTTGAGAATCCACAGTTTTTACAAAAACTTGACCCCCCGGAAGCGTATATTTCCTCGGTCGCGATAAAGGTCAATCCGGAAGTATCGCCCAAGTCGGTCGGCAATGCCGTCTTACGGGCCTGCGCCGGAGAATATACTCTGGACCAGGTGGTTACGGAAGACATCGTGGCTGAGACCGCGCGCCGCCTGCACAGTTTATCGGCCTCCGTGTACCGGCTTGCGGCCGCAATCTGGCTGCCGGCGATACTTGTCATCAGTCTGGTTTTTTCCGTCAGCGTGAGCGAGAGAAGACACGAGATGAGCCTTTACCGGCTGATGGGAGCGGAACGCTCCTGGGTGGCGAAGCTGCTCCTTCTGGAAGCCTTTTTCCTTTGCACGGGAGGGGCGCTGGCCGGAATTGCAGCGGCTTCCTGTATCGTTTTTCCTTTCAGCACGCTGATTTTCGACAGCCTCCAACTGCCGCACCTGGGCATCACCGGCGGCGTCATTGCCGGGTATGCCGTGCTTGCTCTGGCCATAGCCGGCATAAGCGGGCCGCTGGCCTGCGCCAATACGGTTTGGTCGCTTACCCGCTTCGACGTATACAGCAGCTTGCGGGAGGCCGAGTGATGAGGCTTGAGATACGTCACCTGACCAAACATTACCGGCGGGGCCGGACGCATTTCGACGCTGTGAGCAACGTCAGTTTTTCTCTGGCCGACGGAGCCTTTGTCTGTCTGACCGGGCGTTCCGGCAGCGGAAAAACGACCCTGCTGAATATGCTGATCGGCCTTCTCAGCCCGGATTCAGGCGAAATACTGGTGGACGAGACCAATCTCTTTTTGCTGGATGATCGGCAGCGCAGCGACTTCCGCAATGCAAGGATCGGCTATATCCCCCAAGGCCGGAGCCTTTTGGGCAATTTGACGGCCCTGGACAATGCGCGTCTGCCCTTTCACCTCCGGCGCCGTTCCGGAGACAGCCTGCAAAAGGCGCGGGAACTTTTTGCCCAAGTGGGCATCCCGCATCTGGAAAACAGTTACCCGGCGCAACTTTCAGGCGGAGAACTGCGGCGGGTGGCGCTTGCGCGGGCTTTGATCAATTCGCCGGAGCTGATTCTGGCGGATGAACCCACCAGCGATCTGGATATTGAGACCGCACAAGAAATATTCGCATTATTCTCCAGCCTGAATGCGCAAGGCGTGACGTTTCTGGCGGCGACCCACGATGTGGAGTTGAGCCGTCGCGGAAGCGCGATATGGGAAATGCATTCCGGCCGGTTGACGCAGAAAACAGAGTAATGCCTTTCAGGATTCAATGATCTCGTGATAAATGAGGATATACTATGGAAGAGCGTATATGAATTCATTAATACATGCAGTAATGCAGGCATCATTCGTATCAAAAAGCGTTTTGATATTGCTGTTGCTTATGTCGGTAACAAGCTGGGCGTACATGGCGGGCAAGTGGCTAAGCCTACGTTCGGCGTTCCGGCTTGCGTCCGCGGGACTTGACCTTTTCGACAATGCCGGTGAACTGGACGCTTCCCTGCCCATGATAGCGAAAAATGCGGACTCGCCCCTGTACGGCATCACCCGCCGGGCCGTACGCGAGTTCAATCGTATCAACAAAACGGGAGATGCGGAAAAGCTCCTGAACGACAATGTGCGCCGAGCCTTACGCTTCGGCATTGACGAGGAAACGGCCCGCTTGAAATCCTCTCTGGCTTTCCTCGCCACAATCGCGAATATCGCGCCTTTCATCGGCCTTTTCGGCACGGTATGGGGCATCATGTATTCCTTCCGGGCCATCGCCCGGATGCAAAGCGTTTCCATAGCCACCGTGGCCCCCGGCATAGCCGAGGCGTTGATTGCGACGGCGGTGGGCCTCTTCGTCGCCATACCCGCCACCTGCGGCTACAACGCCTTTCGTGCCGGACTTGCCGCCGTTGAAGGCATTTGCATCACCTTTGCCGGGCAACTTCTGAACCGCATGCAACATGAAGCGGGGAACCACAAGGACGGCCTTTCTTTTGAAGGCGGGAGATAACGATGGCCGGGGTCTCAGGGGGCGACGATTTTGTCGCGGAGATCAATGTCACGCCCTTTGTGGATGTCATGCTGGTCCTGCTCATTATTTTCATGGTGACGGCTCCCATGATGACCGAAGGGCTGGACGTGGAACTGCCCAAGGTGGAAGCCTCGGACATCCTGCCCGCGGAAAATGACCGTATGCTTATTACAGTCAAAGACAACGGCGCGCTTTTCCTGGATGAATACGAAACGACGCTTGAGGATCTCGCCTCGGTATTGCGGGCGAACGTGCGCGATCCCGGCCGTCGGTTGTTCGTCCGCGCCGATAAAAAAGTACCCTACGGCGTGGTCATGGAGATTATGGGCAGAATACGCGGCGTCGGCATTACGGATGTCGGACTGGTGACGGTGTCCGTTCACCCCGTTTCCGGCGACCGTGAAGACGGTTCCGCCCCGGATGCGGGCGAGGGTGCGGGCGATTCGGAAAATCGGAAGTGACCGCGACGCGTTGCCTGACATTGCTTTTTTCGCTTTGTGCGCACGGCGCAATCGCGGGAATGCTCTTTTTCTTTTCCGCAAATCAGCAGGCGGAAACAGAAAGTGTGTATCATGTCGCTTTAGCGGAATTCGCCCATCCGGGCGTTGCGCAGGAAGCGCTCACTCCGAAAGTCTCCGAGCCCGTTGTCGGGGAAACGCCGCCGCCTCCTGCGCCTGAACCGGAAGTCATGCCTCCCTTGTCCGGTCCTCTACCGGAACCGCCCCCGGAGCCTGGACCAAAAATCGTCGGCACGATAAAATCGACTCTCCCGGTTCGAGCCCGGCCGGTGTCCAAAGCCGCGCCGCCGGTCGCGCAACCCTCGACGCAGCCGCAAGGGGAAACTTCCGCCGCCTCTGTCCGGGTTGCGTCCGGCCGGCGGCAATTCGGCGGTCTTTCCGCGTACGATCAGGATCATGTGGATCAGCGTCCGTCAATCTCCAGGCGGGTTGCGCCCGAGTATCCATCCAGGGCAAGGCGGATGAGTATTGAGGGAACGGTCATGGTGGAACTGGTCGTGGATGCCGTCGGTTTGCCTAAAGTCTGCGCAGTCCGCTCCGCAGAACCATCCGGATATTTCGAGGAAGCCGCATTGAGCGCGGTGCAAAAAATGCGCTTCATACCGGGGAAAATCAAGGGAACTCCGGTCAACACCCTGGTTTTGCTGCCCTTCGTCTTCCGGCTCCGGTGATCAGGCGCTGAGCGGATTTTATCAAGTCCTGATATAACAGACCGATATACGTCATGATGCGTACGGGCATCCACGGATCAACAGTCCCTTGAAACTCAATGAGCGGATAACTGAAAAAGAGGTTGCGGGAACCCTCGTAGGGAGCGTGTGCTTTGGGTGCGTTTACCATGAACTCGTTCGTACCCTGTTCGGGCGAATCCGACAGGATATCAAACCGGCGCGGCGCGGCCGCCGTTGCCGACGCCGCGCCGCGCATGAAGGCTTCGGCGTTACGCCTTAAAATTCGATCTTCAGTTGCAGGCTGCCGGTCACGCCTTCGCGTGCGCCGGTGTAGCCCTGCGCGCCGAGATCAAATGATACGATGCTGCCGGTCTTGACGGTCAGGCCGACTTCGCCGATTCCTGTGCCGCCCGTCATGTCGGGGGAGTCTATGGCGTACCCGTAAGTGGAGGCTTTGGCCTTGCCGTCGAACTCGTGTTCGTAGGCAGCGCCGATATAAGGGCTTACGAACTCATTGACAGCGTAGGCGAAGCGTCCGCCGCCGCGGAGACGGTGCGAATCCACGTCGTCGAATTTCACAGGGTCGCCGGTGGACAGGCGTATGGAGTCGCCGTCCTGGTGCGTCCAGAGGTATTTGCCGTACACGTCGAGGGAAGCGGCGTTGGTGATGTTCCAGACATAGCCCGTGCCGAAGTGCAGACCGTAGTAGAGGCTCTCGGTGTCGTAGCTTGCCTTGACGCCGCGGTTGTCGGTCAGTTGGGAACTTGAATAGTCGGCCGTCACGCTGCCCATGCGACCGGTGGCTTCGGCGTAGAAGTGTCCGGGGCCGGTATCGGCAAAGTCGAAGCGTCCCAGGATGCCGCCGCCGATGTACTCGGTATCGCCGCTGCCTCTGACGGAACCGCTCGCAAAGCTGTTGTGGGTGTTGTATTCGCCTTGGCCGTATTCGAAGAATGCGCCGAGTGTCACGCGTCCGGGGGCCAGTTGCGCGCCGAAGCCGAGGCCGGCGAGGAAGGAGAATCCGTCGACGTCCACATGGGAGCCGGTGTTGTAGCGCAGGCTGCCGCCGCCGAAGGTGCCGAAGGCTTGCAGGCCGGGGTTGAGGGCGTTGCGGACGGCAACGGCTATGCCCTTGTCGACGGCGAGGTCGGCGCCCTGGTTGACGAGGGCCACGCCGGAGAGGTGGCCTTCCGACAGGGATTTGGCCTCCGGGCTTGCGGAGGGGTTGCCGTCAACTTCTGCGATGATGTTGTTGCCTTCAAGTCTGGTAAGGAAGTTGTAGCTCAGGGTAGCGCCTTGGCTTCCCGGTAGTGTGCGAGTTTCAAGCCCTGCTCCGGAGGGAGTATTGTTTGAAGCAATCAGGATGATTTTATCGCCTGAGTTCAGAGCCTGTCCGCCGCCGTCGATAGCCAGACTTTTGACTTCACTTTTGACTTCAGCTCCTTTTTGAGTGCCGAGAGTTATGAAGTTCGTTTGCAAAACAGGTGTGTTGGCAGCTATTGTTCCAGGTAATATGAATTCAAAAAATTGAAAGTTTCTTATATCTTGAACTCCCGATCCGCTGTAGTTATAAACTTTCAGCGTGTTGCCTCGAAATGCATCCTCATGTGTCTCGCCGTTATATCCGTTTTGACCACCGGATAACCGCGTTATGTCTTCGTTGAACTTTGGACTGCCGGTAAGTAATATTATGTTATTTATTGCTTTTCCGCCAGTTGTGACGCTACCGCCGATTATATTAGACTTCAATTCACCTCCGTGTATTTCGACTATGTTGTTTGATGCACTGCTTTTGCCGTCAGTATGTCCACCATAGACATTGCCGATTACTGTACCTTCGCTGATGATGACCTTGTTAAAATCGGCTTTGCCACCCTGATTGCCGGAAACCCGTCCACCCTTGATATCCCACGTTGTGCCGTCTAGGAAGTACACCGTATTATACGATGCATCGCCTGTGCCGCTTCGACCTACATAACCGCCGATAATATCGGCTTTCCCGCCTACTGGAGTAGTTTCGACTTTGCCGGTGTTGGTCACCGTATTGTGGGAGGCGCTTCCTGTGCCGCCGAGAACCACACCGCCGTATATGTCGCCGCCTTTAACCGTGCCGTCATTGGTGACTGTGTTGCCGGTCGCGTTGCCATCGCCGCCGGATGATTGGCTGTCTACAAATCCACCGATGACGCTCGCATAGGTTGTGTCTGAAAGTTGGTGGACGCCTTCAACTGTGCCCCCGGCCTGTATCGTTACGGTGTTGTCTTGAGCGTTGCCACCATGGCTTTTGCCGCCGATAATAACGCCCTTTACAGTACCGCTATGAAAATTCACTTTATTGCCTTCGGCTGCACCGTTCGTGATCGCCAGGCCGCCGATTACTTTGCCATTGATTGTACCTTTAACGATATTTACCGCATTGTCTTGAACATTACCACCGTTATCCTGGCTGAAACCTCCGACGACGCCCCAATCAGCGACGGTGACGGTCCCGGTAGTGTCTACTGTGACAGTGTTGTCCGAGTTGGTGCCGGTACCGCGCATATGTCCTCCGAAGATATTCCGGGCAGTGACGTTTGCGTTACCGATAATCTCCACAGTGTTATTTTTGACATTGCCCTTATTGCTTGCTTCTTGCCCTGCTGCTGCGCCCCAACTCGTGCCGCCGATAATATCTTCATCAGTGATTGCCACTGTGCCGCTGCGGATGGTCACACGGTTATTTGTCGAGTTTCCTGTATCAGAAACACCGCCGATGGTACGCTTTGATGAAGTAATATTGCTTTCAATCGTCACTATGTTGCCGTCGGCATTTCCCCTACCCGTCGCATAACCACCAATAATCTCACCTGATACGGATCCTCCTTTAATTTTTACATAGTTTGTTAAAGCATCGCCTCCCGATAAACTGACGCCGCCCAAGATGTTTGCGGCAATCGTGCCCGCTGTTACCTCCACCGTGTTTTCACGCACGGTACCTCCCGCAGAAACACCGCCAATGACCATAAAATTGTTACTCATTGAAGCGCCGCTTACAATGTTTACCGCGTTGCCGGTCGCGTCTCCGTTGAAATTGCCGCCGCCGGCAATATGGCCGTCATTTACCGTGCCGTTCACGTTCACAGTGTTGTCTGAAAAAATAGGCGTATTGCCCCCAGGAACATAAACCTTGCCGAAATTAGGAACATTATCAATTGTATTCCCTGAAGCATCGCTCGGAAGCGTAATAGTTTCCGCTCCTGCGACCGTCACCGCGCCAATCAACAACAAGACGGACAGCGCAGCCGCCAATCCCAACCGTTTCCCCACATCAAATCTCACCAAGTCTTTACGCATTGTGAACCTCCAATAATTGCTTGCGCAG
>JAITEY010000199.1 GCA_031281815.1 Desulfovibrio sp.
AGGATTTATTGATAATTTGCAAGGAAATAATGGGCTATCAATGTAATAACATCTGTAACTTTTTACTGATTTAGGGTACATCTCTACAAAGTCGTTTTGTCAAAGTCGTTTTGTCGGCCGCGCCCGACGCGCCGAATCTTACGCGTGCGTGACGGCATTGATTTTTTCTATAGCCTCTTCGTATTCAAAGGCTGTAATGCGCCGCTCAATTTCCGCTATAAGCTCTTTTTGTTCGCTGTTGAGGTGCATTGAGGCGTATTTTTGCAGCAGGAAATTCACGGTTTGTATATCCATATCCTGCAACGCCTTTTTCAACACATCGAATTCAAAGACACGGATATCAATCGATTCGTGCACGGTATCCTGTTGATCCAACTGCAAAGCCCGCTGTATATTATGGAGCAGGGTGTCGAGATTTTCGATAAAGGGCGCGGTATTGTCCAGCATAAAGGCCGTATCGCCCTTGCGGGCCGCACTTTCGAGTTTTGCCGCCAGATGCGCTGTCTGCAGGGCACCGGTTGTGCGGCATGTCCCTTTGAGGGCATGGACTAGAATAGTGTAGTTCTTTACATCGCCGTTTTCCAGACTTTCCAGAATGTGAGGAATCTTCTGCTTGCCGTCCCGGCAAAATTCGGCCAGGATATCGCGGTAGACAGTCGGATTTTCTCCCGCATTCAACAAACCGGCGCGGAAATTGATGCCTTCTATCTCCTTGAGCATGACCGCGCCTTTCTGCTGGTTGCCCCGTAGCGGCCTGTACACCTGCTTTTCCAGAGGCAACCATTTTTTGAGCATGTCTGCAAGCTTGTTCATTCTGACAGGTTTGGGCAAAAAATCGTTCATGCCGCCGGCCAGGAACACTTCCCGCTGCCCGGATACGGCATTGGCCGTCAAGGCGATGATGACCGTATCGCGGCAGTTTTCGTTCTCCTCGCCGGCCTGCCGGATGACCGCGGCGGCTTCCATACCGTCCATGCCGGGCATCATGTGGTCCATGAAAACAATATCGTAGCGGTTCTCCATGACAAGCCGCACCGCTTCCAGTCCGTTCATGCAGGTATCCGTCCGTATGTCGAAGTGACCGATAAATTCCTTGGCAACCATAAGATTCGCATAGATGTCGTCCACAACGAGAACCTTGGCCGTGGGGGCGGAAAGCTCCATTGATGTCTCGACATCGGGTGTGCTGCGCCCGCTCCTGCCGTTCAGAACATCGGCAACCGCGACGGAGTAGGGCGGTGAAACAAGAGATTCCGCATGCAAGGGCACATTTTCACCAAGTTTGCCGACTACAACGAAACGCGGGCTGCCCGTTTCGGACGCTTTGTACGGAATACAATGCCGCGCCTGCGTTGAGGTGACAAAAGCATAATCGTAATCATTATTTTGCAGACTGCCGGTAAATTCCTGTACTCCAGCCGCTTTATATATGTGCTCCACCCCCAGGTCATTAAGTGCAAGTTCCAGGGAGATCATATCAGTGGAATTATCAGAAAACAGCAATATACGTATTTGCGAAGCTTTCGCAATATATGCCGTCGGTGTCTTATCGTTAAAGTGCTGACGTACTGTAGCTGTAAATGTAGACCCTTTTTTATATTTACTTTTTACATTTATTGTACCATCCATCATACTACATAAATTCCATGTTATAGCCAAACCACGTCCTGTACCTTCAATGTGTATATGTTCCTTCGATGTACTTCTTTTAAAATCATCAAAAATAAACTGTATATCCTTTTCATTAATACCGACACCAGTATCCATAACTTGAATAGATAGAAGAATATTATTTTCAAAAAACTCTTCTATACCGACTGTAAGCTGTATAAATCCTTTTTCGGTATATTTTATGGCGTTCGATAGAAGGTTATAAAATATTTGCCTGACTCTTACTTCGTCGCCATGTAATACAGCCGGTACTTCAGGATTGATGCGTACTATAAAATTGATATCATGCTTTTCCAGAAGTGGGATACGTACCATATTGATAATGTCGTTGAGCAGGCTGGAAAAATGATAATCGTACTTTTCCAGCGCAAAGCTGCCGGACTCTATTTTTGAAAAGTCAAGGATATCGCTGATAATCGCCAGCAACGAATTGCCGGCCTGACCTATGATGTTTGTGTATTCCCGCATTTCCTGAGAAATGTGTTTGCGGGCCAGCAGTTCGGTAAAACCGAGAATGGAGTTCAGTGGAGTGCGTATTTCATGGCTCATGCGGGCGAGGAAGAGGGTTTTGGTCTTGTTTTCCGAGTCGGAGCGGAATTTTTCCGCGCTCAGACGGAGAATGAAATAGGCAGTGACCAAAAAGGTCGCGATACCCCCGAAAAGCAGGATAAAGGCCGTCGTCGTGATGTCGTGGCGGTAGACCTGCTCGGGCATCAAAAAGCCCACATGCCAGCCGTTGAAGGTTTCTTGTAAAAAAAACACACTCCTGACGCCGTGGTAATTGGGCAAAGTGACGGGCATCTGCACAGTTGCGTCGCTTTGCAACTTTTCCACAAGGTTTGCATAATCGTCATTTAACGTCTGCAATTTGCGTCCGAGCAGTTCTCTGTCTTTATGGACCATGACGGTGTAGTCCGCGGTGGTCAGTATAATGAAGCCGCCGTCTGTTTCCTGGTAGATTTTGTTGAAGAAGCCTGCAACAGGGACGGCAAAAGCCGCCGCGCCGCGTACGCGCCCGGACGAGTCCTGCACGGCCTGTGAGATGAAAAAAGTGAGTTTGCGGGTTTGCGGGCACAAAACGGGGTCTGTCATAATAACTTTACCGGGATTGAGAACAGCAAGTATATACCATGGTTGCAGTGCTGTCGGTAAATTGAGGAGATACAGGGAACAGGCCGTGTCTTTGTGTGACAAGTCTTCACCATCGACATGTGCGGTAAAGTCAAAGGGCTGTATCGGATTGTCGACATCGGGGCGGGCTACTTTTCCGTGCAGGTTGGAGGCCAGCGCACGGAGATTGTCCATGGATACGTTTTGATCCAGGCGTTCACGTAAGATCAGCGTAGTGATGCCGAGTTGGTACGTCAAGGTTTGCATACGGGCGGCAAGAGCATGTTTTGTCACGTTGAGCGTTGCATATACATCCTTGTCTCTATGCGTCGTGATGTTGCTGCTTATCATGTAGTAACTGCACGCTACGCTCAGAACGGTCAGAACGAATACCAGCAGAAGCTTGAAGCGGGCAATGTGCAGGAGGTGTTTGAGGGTCATGAGCGGCCCTTTACTGCGGGCAGAAGGTTTCCGCGGCTCTGAGGAAGATATCCGTGAGTTCGGGGTCGAACTGTTTGCCTCTCTGCTCACTGATGATGTTCAGTGCCTGGGCGTGGGTGAAGGGTTGTTTGTAAGGGCGTTGCGACACCAGGGCGTCGTAGACGTCGGCAAAGGCCATCATGCGTCCTTGCAGAGGAATTTCTCCGTCTTTCAGTCCTTGTGGGTAGCCGTTGCCGTCCCAGTGTTCGTGATGGGTGCCGGCCATGATTTTGGCGTGTTCCAGAAAATCGCTGCCCTCGACTTGTTCCTGCAATTTGGCGATGATGTCCGCGCCGACCTTGGCGTGTTTTTTCATTTCCTCGCGCTCGTCAACGGTCAAAGGCCCGGGCTTGAGTAGAATCACGTCCGGGGTGCTGATTTTTCCGATGTCGTGCAGTTGGGAGGATTGCAGGAACATGGCAATGTCCCATTCCTGCAGGGTTTCGGTAAACGCGCTGTCCTGCGGTATATTGTCGATGAGCGCGGAAAGTATTTTTGTAGTGCGAGTCACATGGCCGCCGGTGGTGTAATCTCTGTATTCAACGACATCACCCATCATGCGTACCACTGCTGCCTGCAGATTGCTGATGGTTTCGGTTTTTTTTCGAACCAGTGCATTCAGGCTTTCATTCATCTCCCTGAGTTCTCTTTTTTGCTGTTCCAACAGCAAATGTATGCTCAGACGTTTCTTCAATAAATGGGGAGTAAACGGTTTGCTCATATAATCCACCGCGCCCAGGGACAGACCGACCAGTTCGCTTTCCCTGTCCGCCTGCGCGGTGAGGAAAATAACCGGGATCTCCGCGGTGTTTTTGTCTTTTTTCAGGATTTGGAGGACTTCGTAGCCGTTCTGGTCGGGCATCATAACGTCGAGCAGGATCAGATCGGGGAGTACGGGGCTCTGGGCCAGCATGGCAAAGAGCTTGGACCCGCTGGGCAGGGTAACGACGTCATACTCGTCCATAAGAGCGTTTCTGGCCGCTTTCAGGATAAGTGTGCTGTCGTCGACGACGGCTATAATTTTGCGCTTACCGGGCATAGTATCCCCCTTTCCGGGCTCCGCGAGGCATTTCCCCTCATGCAGGCGCGCCCGTACGGCTTTAAAAAAATGTACTGTGGAATCAGAAAATATAGAAATGCGAACCGGTATTGTCAATAGTCTTTTCGACGACAAACAGGGCGCGGGGAGATTTCCAAAGTCATAGGTTTTATCCAGTTATAGGCTTTACCCAATCATCTGCCGCCGCATCGGGCGGTGACAGCTGATTGTTTAGCGGTCAACGATCCTGTGACAGAATCTGCCTATGTCGTAGGGAATTTCCCGCAAGACCGACGATGCGCCGCTGAGCACGCTCAACAAGGCGTCACCTGTATGCCCGCGCACGGCGATGCGGCGCACGGCCCCCGCGCGGCCCGGCAGGTTCGCTCCTCTGTAGGTGGTGAAAAAGACGCGGAAACCGGCCCGGCGTCCCTCCTCACGCGCGGTTGTGTTGTAATCGCCCCAAGGCCAGCAGAAGCTGACCGGGGCATATCCCAGACGGGCAAGACATTGTTCCCGGCAGGCGATGAATTCCGCCGCCAGCCTGGCCCGGTATTCTTCTCTGCTTTCCCGCACCCCGAGGCAGGGCAGGCTGTCGATGGCTTCGATGACAAGCCGGCGGTTTTTTTCCTGCGACAGGAAACTCTGCGCCTCTTTGGCCTGTTGCGGCACAAGGTTGCGGATCAGGTCGAACAATTCCGGCACCGGCGTAAAGCCCCTGTGCGTCAGGCCGTGGTCCAGGGGAAAGCGCGGAAAACCCCAGGGGACGGCATACGGCGGCACGTCGAAAAACGAATAGCGGTCATTGGGCCGGTACAGTCGGTCAAAACGCAAATCCGTCATCACCCGTCCGTGCGTCATGGAATGGGGAGCGCCTGCCAGCACGCCCTTTTGCCGCATGACGCCGACTTCTTTCCACGAGCAGAAAATAATCGGCGACACCAGCAGACCCTGCCGGTTGCGCACGGGAGCGCGCGCGTCCAGATTCGGCAGCGGCGCGGGCGTTGCGCCGTCCGCCGAGGCTGCTTCCACGGTCGGGCGCAGGACGTCGCCGTCCTGCAGCAGGCCCAGTACCGGGAAAAGGACGCCGCAGTGTCCGTAACGCCGCAACAGGGGTTCGGCGTAAACATAGTTGTCCAGGTACCCGTCGTCGAACGTGAACAGGCAGACCTTGCGGGGCAGGCGACGCCCGTGCAGAAAATACGCTTCGGCTTCTTCCAGGGAAATGCCGCGCCACCCCGCCCCGGACAAAGTACGGCAATGTTCCTCAAAGACTTCCGGCGCAACGCAGAGCCGATGCGGATGACGGCTGACGGAATGGTACATCAGGACGGGCAGCGAAAACAGCATGGATATCTGAACTCACATTGTCACAGCCTCTCCGTCCGGGAGAGGCGCTGCTGTTTCAAAGCCCGACGGATCAGGGTAATACGCCTCAAGCAGTTCCCGCAGGTCGCGGCGCCATTGCCCGTCATCCGCATCAAGACGTTGTCCGGGCGCGTCGTTGAGCGCCGGCGCGGGGTTTTGCCTTCCACGCATACGCGACTGCCGGTCATACTCCCCAGTGTGGTTGTGTCCAAGCGCGGGATGCCGTTCTTCGCTGCGCTCCCCGGATTTGCGTCCGCCGACATCGTTGATGCAGAAAAAGAGCGGCGGTACGCCGTCCCGGCGGGACTGCAGGACGGCCTTGTAGTACGCGGCCCTGTCCCTACGCCGCGTCTGGATATAATAATAGCGTTCATCGCAGGGGACCAGCCGTTTTTTACGGTACAGCAACAGCGGCAGGGCGTGCGAATACAGTGCCAGTTCGCGGGTGGTGCGAAATCTGTTGCCGGCGAACCCTTCAATAACATCCCGATAGAAGGCGAAGGCCTCGGCCGCGTTGCTCCGCGTCTGGGGATAAGGGCCGTGGGCCGTGATGAATTTCGGGTCCGTGGACACGCCCCGTTCCCGCAGAATACGCAGGGTGTTGAAGTAGGACTGCGCGTGCGGCGTTTTTGTGTAGGCATAGCCGAACAGGCGACGCTTGCGCCAGTCCGTAAACGCCAGGGGCAGGCCGTTTGGGGTGAAAAATTCCGTTTTGCGGCAGGGTCGGGCCAGGAACACGTCGTCATTCAGGTAAATGTAGTGTTCCGCCAAACCGGGAATCTCGTGCAACCAAGCCTCGATGACATGCGAATTGAACGTGGGCAGAAAACGGGCCGGGATGAATTCCGTGTGGTCCGCGATGCGGACGGAAGGATGGTCCCGCTTGAGCCAGGCCGGGATCTGCCGGTCCGTGACCAGAATGACGGAACGCACCCAGGGGGCGCAACGCTCCAGGGCGCGCATGGAGTACCGCAATTCCTCGTTGTCGCGAAAGCGGGCCTGTTCCAGGCCGTTTTCGTGGATGTCGCGCTGTTCCCGCAGATAGCGCGCCCTTTCGGCTGCATGCGCGGGGTCGGCGCCGTTCACCCAGGTATAGACGACATCGACGGGAAACTCCGGCTGGCCGCCGTGAAAGACGCGCTTTTCCAAGGAGGGCATAAAATTGCCGCAGGGGCCGCAACCGCCCGAGGCCGGGTGCAGTTCCGTGCAAAGGGCGTACAGACGGCGGCGCAGCCTTGCCCGGAACGAAGCGGAGCCGGGGGGCAGAAACAAGGCCTCCGGGTCGGGGCCGGCGCGCGCTTGTCCGCTGTCGCTCCCCGCATACTCATACCCCGCCCGGCCGCTATCCGCGCGCAACGGCACAAGAACGGCGCGCGCCTCGGCATACGTCCATCGAAACAACGCTGTCGCGTAGCCGCGGGCATGGGACGCCTCGCTCCGTCTTTCCGGAACCGACAAAAAGTCGGCGGAATTCTGCCGCGTATGCGCATAGCAGCCGTGCCCTGTGCAGGCGCTTGCCCAATCGTTGAGGGGAACATCCTCCCGGC
>JAITEY010000219.1 GCA_031281815.1 Desulfovibrio sp.
AACAGAGTGATCAACCGTCGTCCAAAGCGCTCCGCCTTCTCCTTCCCGCAAAACATAACCCTCGGCAACTCGGGAAGCCGGCAGAGGTTTTTGGGTATTGACAGGTTCAATCATAACAGCTTTCTTATGCCGTTATCAAAAAGCAATTTGTTGAAGACGTAAAGATGTTCGCCGAAATATTTCTCTTCTCTATTCTTCTTTTTGGCAGACTCCCTCACATTATCAATATGGCCTTCCTCAAAACCCAAGTGTCGAACAGGCAACATGTCGGCAGGAATATACCCGATCAGATACCCTGCTGCAACGGCTCTGTCACTATAATTTTTATCTTCATAGCCGTATTTTCCATGATCTTCTATCCAAAATCCAAGATTTTCATGGATATGTCTCGGGATAATAACACACCCTCCGTTACAAAGATCCGAAGAAATAAAATAATTCCCACTTTGTAGTGTTATATATTCTTTTTTACATTTCCAATTTAAAAGCAAGTAGCCTGCCATTGCAATATTTTTATTATGTTCTACTATACTTACCAGTTGCTCAAGCCAAGTATTATCACATATTTCTATATCATTATCAAGTTTTATATAATAATCAGCATCAAAACTTGCCCATCCGAGGTTTGCTACAACTGCCACTCCCATATTTGTTTGTAAATAAAAAATATTTATGTTGGAATATAGATTTGATAAAGTATTGATATATTCTTTTGTTCCATCATTGCTTGCATTATCAATAATAGTAAGGTAATATTGACCTTTTGTTTTTTCTAATAATGATTGTAAACAAATTTTTGTCAAATCAAGTCGATTATGGGTAACAACAGTAATATTTATGGTCATTTCTGCCTTGTCCGATTCCACAAAAAACATCATTTTTCGCATTCCGGCCCTAGCAGCATTTGCGCACCCTGTACACGCATTATTTGTTTTGCGTGTTAACGGAGCTTGATGAACGGTATGTATCGAATTCTACAACAACCAGAGGCGTACCGGTCATTTCCACCAGCTTGCGCGCTCTCTGGGCGGACTTGACCAAAGCCTTGGTGACCATTTCTATAAATTTACGCATTTCGGGACTCGGTTCCGGTATTGTCGGCTTATCATCCATAATTTTTTACGGTATCAGGAATGAAATCTCGGCAAATGTGGTGTTTCCCGCTTCGTTCGGCCAGGCTATGATGTAAATATATTTTTTTACATAGATATTACATAGATGTTACATACATCATAGAACACAAACATCAGATATCACGTCAGACATCACAATGATGACTGCCTTATTCTGCAAAATCATGAAGAAATCGTTCATCACCAAAGTTCATTGCGACTTGCGGGAAACAGATATGTGTGCCGGGCTTCCCGCCGGGCGGTCCTTCGCAGGACAGGGAACGACCTCGGAAGAACCGGCGCATACATGAACGAACGGAACAATGCTTGCATATCTCCGGGAAATCGTCAAACTTTTTTCAAAGCGCCAGCTTTGCCCATGAATACGCTTCTCGTCAATCTAACCCGATTCGGAGACTTGCTGCAAAGCCGGGCAGCGATAGCCGATCTTGCACGCAACGGGCACAGGGTGGCTCTGGTCTGCCTGGAAAATTTCGCATCAGCCGCCGAACTGCTGCCCGACACGGCCCATATTGCACCTTTGCCGTCGGCAGTCTTGTCGGCCGGTCTTGCATCGGAACAGACATATCCGATCCGGGGCGACGGGCAACTACCGCTTCCGCGCAAACAATGGCACAAGTCCCTGGCCGCGTTGGGCGGCTTCCGCGCCGGTCTGGAAGACGCTTTCCCTTTTGACCGGATCTGCAATCTGACGCCCGGCCTCGCCGCCAGACTTTTGACGCGTTATCTGGCAGGAACACGTCCCTGCTCCGGCTTTTTTGTCGACGAACACGGCTTCGGCGTCAACGGCAACAGTTGGGCGGCCTTTTTTATGGGTTCCAGCCTGGAACGCGGCCTCAGCCCTTTTAATGTCGCCGACCTGTTCCGCAAGACTGCCGCCGGGGACAGCGCTACCGGTCCAGGCGTCGCCTCACTTCTCGAACCCGGCGAAGCCGTTCTGAACGCCGTGCGGGAACGCCTGCGCAAAGAGGCCCCGGACGGCAAATGTTCTTTCATCGCCCTGCAGCTCGGCGCAAGCGACGATCGCAGGCGTTGGCCCGTCGAATATTTTGCCGCCCTCGGCGACATTATTCAGCACAGGACCGGACGCGTGCCGCTGCTTCTGGGCAGCGAAGCGGAGCGCCATCTTGCCGCAAGCTACGCCGCAAAGGCGCGACATCCGCACATCAACCTCTGCGGCAGAACCGACCTGCGGGAACTGTCCGCCGCCTTGCGACTGTCCGAACTCCTGGTCGGCAACGACACCGGGACCATGCACCTTGCCGCCGGTCTCGGCGTCCCCGTGCTTGCCGTCTTCCTGGCAACGGCGCAGCCCTTCGACACCGGGCCTTACCGGGAAGACTGCTGCTGCCTGGAGCCGGACCTGCCTTGTCATCCATGCCGTTTCGGCAAAAATTGCCCGCACGACCTACAGTGTCGGTATGCCCTGAAACCGGAATTTTTTGCCTCTCTGCTTATTTCCCGCCTGCATGAAGGCCGCTGGATACTGCCTGAAGGCGAAGCAGTGACGGGCAGCGCGGCGCGCGTCTGGATCACCCGCTTCGATGCGCAAGGATTCATGGATGTCACTTCCCTGTCCGGGCACGAAAAAAGCAGCCGCGCTGTCCGACTGTCCGTGCTGCGACGACTGATCCGGGCTTTTTTGAACGAAGAGGATCTCGACGGTGAACACGGTCCCGCTTTCCCCGACTCTGCGGCAAGCGGCCCGCAAGGCAAAAAAGACGCAGGGCTGCGGGCTGCGGCGCTTCTGGAACTCCTGCGGCAGCAGGCGGCTTTGGCGCTCAGGCAAGGCGGCGGCGCTACGCTCGCGCGCCTGCCCGCAACCTGGCGCAAGGCGCACGATGCCTTGCGTTCCGACCCGGAACTTGCCGCGCTAGCCCTGCTCTTCGTGCAGACGACGCAATGCGGGCGGGCCAACGAACCGGTACATGAACTGACCTCTCTGATCCGCTCCGTACAACGCTTTTCTCGACTGCTCGACAGCTATGTTCGGGCAACGGCAATGCTCACCTGATATTTGGCACGTAAATTGCATAAAAGGGACATGTTTCAATCCACAAAGGAGACAGCCATGATTGTTATCGACGGACGGGAAAGCTCTCTCTCGCTTTCCAACTATGCCAACCTGGAAGACGTGCTGGTCAAAATCATCGAAGAAGAAAAGCTTGAAGACCGCATTGTTACCGATGTGCTGGTTGACGACGAAGCGTTTTCCGAACTCTATCCCCATCAGGCCGAAGACATTGAGGCCTCCGGCATCAATCGTGTGGAAATACGCACGGTTTCTCTGGATCAGATGGCCGGTGATGTTGTGGCTGAACTGCCCAAGGTCATAGACATCATGGCCGGAGGCAGCCGTTCGGCCGCAGCGTTGCTGAGACGCGCCGAACTGGCGGAAGGACTGGAAGTGCTTCAGGATGTCATCGGCGTGAGCCGCGAACTGCTCAACACCATTTATGTCCTGCGCAGCCAATATTCCAGCGGAACCTGCGCGCCGCTGGAAGAAATGTCCGACACACTCGGTGACCTGCTGGGCGAAATCGCTGATGTCATGGGCAATGAAGACTGGGTGCTGGTGGCCGATCTGCTGGAATACGAGTATCTGCCCGCCTGCGAAGGGTGGCGCAAGGTTATCGCGGCCATTGAGGAAGATGTGCTGGCGGCGAAAAAGGCAGCCTAGTCATGTTTCCGACGACCGCCATGCTGGCCGAAGCCCTTGATCTGGCGCGGGAGGAAGCACAGGCCCTGTTCGAACAGGATGTGGACAGGGCCGATACCCTCTCGGCAAAAAGAGCCGAAATCCTTGCCGCGGTATGCGGCGCCCTGCGCCCGCATACCAGAGAAGAAGCCGATAAATACCTGCAGCTTCTGGACAAAGCGCAAAGAGATCTGACGACCGAAGCCGGGAACCTGCTCGAAACACTCCGTACGCAATACAGGCAGGGACGCAAGATAACGGGCTATTTCAGCAATGAGCGCAGCCTGAACCGGGAACTGAAGAAATCCTTCTATTGCGACGCCGTGTCGTGAAGGTTGTTCATTATTCCGGTTGTACGCAGGCCGCGCTTCCACAGTGATTTGCGTACCCGGCGGGTTCCGTCCAGTAGCCTTGTCCCCTGCAATACCTGGGACGGCGGAACGGGGCGACATGTTGCGCATGCCGCTTGCCGCAATCGGCGTCAAGCCTCCAAAGCGGTGCATTCAAAAGGCGTAACCGTAAGACACGCCCCATGTGCCGTGTCCGTCATTGTGCTTGGTCAGGCCCAAAGTGGAATAGTGAATATAATCCCCTTGCAGGCGGTGCCTGAACTCGTCGCCGAAGTTGACCCCGACGGCGCCGCGCGAGCGGAAAAGGGCATGGCTGCCGAGCCTGCGGTTCCGAAATTTATCATCGCTGTTCACGGCCCCGCCGACGCTGCCTTCAAGATAGGGTCGTATGAAGGTCGTTGTGTTCAGAGTAAAGCGCAGACCGGGCGCCAAAAAACCGCCGTACACGGTTTCATCATCGCCGTCCGGCACCCAGGCATGAGCGCCCAGTTCGGCCAACGGCGCAAGATCTAGGACATCGTTGGAAACCAGCGGCTCATATTTTTGCGTCACGTTGACGCTGTAAGCCATGCTGGAGCTTTCTCCCCTGGCAACGCCGAGGCCGACGGACGTCGTCGCCGCGGAAACCGCCGACGCCGTCACCATGAGTGCAGTTAGTCCCGCGCAAATGATTATTATGCTTCTCATGCCCCGTCTCCTTTGTTCTGTCCGGTCTCTTCGGGACCGCATTGACCTGTGCTTGCCGGCACGCACGGAGCCGGCTCTGTGAAGGCGCGGGCAAAGCCTTCGCACCCCCTCGCCGGCAGCCCTGTGCGGCATCAATGCCGGCAGGAGAAGGCAGAAGTAAATCTATACATATTGTCTAGAAAAAATCAAGATTTTTTTTGGAGAAAAGTCGAGTGCTCTGCGAAGCCGCCCGGACCCGCCGGTGGGGCCTGCGCAGGCGTAAGGTCGAATGAGTTCTCTGCAACTCCACCGGTATTTCAGCGAATTACCTTATGAGAGGTCCGGGGTCGGCTGGAGCAGGCGCAAGGCCGAACATTTCCCCCGGCAGGGTTTTGGACCGATCTCCGAACGAATCCGTGTTTCCTTAACCGACGACTTGCGCCGCGCCCCGCATCGTTATACTTTGCTTTTCGGATTCAGTCATGTCGTCGCTGAAACAGGAGTCTCCCGGTGTATACCGGTCTGATACTTGCTTTTGCCCTTTTTCTGGTCTGCCTGAACGGTTTTTTCGTGGCAACGGAATTTGCCTTCGTCAAGATACGGAAAACCCGTTTGGACATTCTGGCCGCCTCGGGGGACAAACGCGCCGCCTGCGCTCTTTTCGGCCTCACGCATCTGGATGCCTACCTTTCCATCTGCCAGCTCGGCATCACCTTGGCCAGCCTCGGTCTGGGCTGGCTGGGCGAACCCGCCGTCGCGGTTTTGCTGCACCCCCTGTTTTCTCTGCTGAATATCACCAGCCCGGCCCTGACCGAGTCGCTGGCCGTTGCCGTCGGTTTTCTGTTCATCACCTTTCTGCATGTCGTATTCGGCGAACTGACGCCCAAGTCCGTTTCCATACAAAAAGCCGAGCAGACGGTGCTGCTGGCGGCGCGGCCCATGCGTGTTTTTTACGTCCTCTGCCTGCCCCTGCTTGTCGTCATGAACGGCATTTCCAACCGCGTGCTGCGTTGTCTAGGCGTCAATCCGGCCTCGGAAGCGGAAAACCCGCATTCCGCAGAAGAACTCCGCATGCTGATAACAAACTCCAGCAAGGTCGGGCAACTTGACAAAGAAGAAGGAAAAATGCTGGACAATATCTTCAGCTTTTACCAAAAAACCGCCAGGGACATCATGGCGCACCGCACGGATGTAGTGGCCCTGCGCATAAATGACGACAGGGCGACCGCCCTGCGCACGGCGGTCGAAAGCGGGCACACGCGCTTCCCCGTCTACGAAAACAACAGAGATGACATCACGGGCTTTGTACATATAAAAGACCTGCTGCACTATGAAACGCTCCCTGACTTGCGCCCCATCCTGCGCTCTCCCGTCTATGCCCATGAAACGCTCAAGCTGGACAAACTTCTGAAAAGAATGCAGAGCAAATGCCAGCAATTTTGCGTTGTCGTCGATGAATACGGCGCATGGCAAGGCATTTTGACCATGGAAGACATTGTCGAAGCCATCGTCGGCGACATCCAGGATGAGTTCGACCACGAAGAGCCGGATTTCATTTATCAGACCGACGGCACATGCAGCATATCAGGTGACGTCTCCCTGGACGCCGTCTGTAAGTATCTGAATCTTGAGCATGAAGTCGACGAAACCGACAAAAATAAAATTATCGCCGCTTATTTTATGGAAATCCTTGAACGCATTCCGAAACCGGGAGACAGCATAGACATTATGGGAAGACGCTTCACGGTCACCGCTATGGAGAAAAACAGGTTGCGCCGCATCCTGGCGCACACCTCCGACGCGGACGACGGGACGCCTGAGGCGGACAAGGCAGTGCGCCATGCCTGAACTACCTGAAGTCGAAACCATAGTCCGCACCCTCACCCCCCGCATCTTGGGGAAACGCATCGCATCCTGGGAAATGCTGCAGCCCGGAGTGCCGGAGACCGGGGCGGAATTGCTGCCTTTGCTGTGCAACATGCGGATAACGCGTGTTTTCAGGCGGGCCAAGCTGCTGTTCATATCCCTGTCGGCGGATGACGGGCAACGCGGGGCCGGCGTACCGCCCTCCGAGGACGCAGGTCGGCTTGTGTGTCTGTCGGCGGACGATGTGAAAAGCTCTACCGGCGACCTGATCCTTGCCTTCCATTTCAAAATGACCGGGCGCTTTTTCATACACCCTGAAGGTACGCCGCCCCTGAAGCATACCCGGCTTATTCTGGATCTGGACGACGGCGGCCGCCTTTTCTTCGACGACGCGCGAAAATTCGGCTACTGCCGCGTCATGAGGCCGGACGAACTGCAAGTCTGGCCGTTTTTCGCGTCCCTCGGTCCCGAGCCGCTGGAACTTTCTGCCGAAGAACTGGCCGAGCACCTTGCCGCCCGGTTCGACAAGCGCGGCGTGAGCGTCAAAGCCGCCCTGCTGGACCAAACAATTATTGCGGGAATCGGCAATATTTATGCGGATGAGTCCTTGTTCGGCGCCGGTCTGGACCCCCGCCGACCAGCCGGTACGGTGAACGGGGAAAAATTGCTCGCCCTAGCTACGGCCCTGCAGGACACCCTGTTGCGTGCCGTACGGGAATGCGGCAGCTCCATACGTGACTACCGCGATGCCTTGGGCAACGCCGGGGCTTTCCAAAACTCCTTCCAGGTATACGGGCGCAAAGGCGAGCGCTGCCAGGTCTGTAAACGGCCGCTGTACGCGGTACGCATCGCCGGACGCGGTACGGTGTACTGCCCGCGGTGTCAGAAATAGGGTAACTTTGATGCGGCTTTTGCAGACGCTTTACCGCTCGTGCGCATCCCCGGTCATCATCGCTCATTGTCCGCACTGTCCGCGGATGTCGTCGGGCGGCAAAACGCCTTACCGCTCGGGCACAATCCTGGTCGTCATGCCGTCCGAGAGTACCTTGACCCTCTGTCCCGGAGCGAAATCCGCATCCTTGCCTTGGGCCACGGCAAGTGTCTGTCCGTCATCCAGAGTAAGCGTTATTTCCACCCCTGTCTGTCCGCCCAGCAGTTCAGCCCCGCCGTAACCGGCGGCGGCGCCCAGCGCGGCACCCGCCACGGCGGCCAGGACGCTGCCGCGGCCGTTGCCCAACAGACTGCCGAGCACGCCGCCCGCAATGCCTCCGCCCAAGGTACCGATGGCGGTTCCGGTCCGGTCATCGTTGTCGATGCGCACATCACGCACCGAAACGACGGTCCCGTAGCGCACGCTTTGCGCCGTGCGCGTTCTTGAAGCCCCGTAATCGGCCTGCCCGACGCGTTGCGCGCAACCGGACAACAAAAAGGCCGCAAGCAGAAGTCCGACCGCCGGGCGTACCAATTGTTCACGCATAATTCGCGAATCTCCGTGCTGAAGTAGTGCTTTCCTGAATGCCCGTACAGCGTAAGGCAATGTGCTGCAATCCGCAACCGCTTCCTCAGCCGGCTTGATCCCTTCATAAAAAGGGGGGCGCGGAAGGCAAATTTTCAGACAACAGCCGGGGCTTGCCTAAACCGCTTTCCGCGCTGTATTGTGAAAAAAAATCTGGCTCCAACCGGACAGGTGAATCATGCGCG